>NZ_JAGTUI010000026.1:0-31572 GCF_018224585.1 Neisseria sp. Marseille-Q1983 | reverse complement strand
TCTCTTTGAGCTAAGGCGAGGCAACGCCGTACTGGTTTTTGTTAATCCACTATAACGCCTTGTTTTGACGGAAAATCATCATATAAAGGAACACTTATGCAGATTTTACCTTTTCAGGAAAGTATTGCGGAGCGTATGCTCGCCGGAACGGAAGGAGAGTCGGTTCATCGGGATGCGCAGTTCGTTCAAACGGCAAACGGCTATTGGATTGCGTGGCATGAAGGCGTAGCGGCACTGCTTGCGCCCGATACGCCGCCGGGTATTCCCTGTTTTTGGGTGGAAGGCGCGGAAAGCCTTGAAGAGTTGTGCGCCATGGTGGAACGCGGCGAGTTTGACGAAGTGGAAGAGTTTGACGGCGATGACGACGAATGGCTCGAAGCGGCACAGGGTTGCGGACACCACGGCGACGCTTGCGCTTGCGGACATTGATTCGGATTTCCCGTAAAAAATGCCGTCTGAAATGTGTTCAGACGGCATTTTGTCGGTTTGCGGCTTATGCGGCAAAACGTTTGGCGACTTCGTCCCAGTTGACGATTTCCCAAAAACCTTTCAGGTAGTTGGGACGGCTGTTGCGGTAGTCGATGTAATAGGCGTGTTCCCACACGTCGCAGGTCAGCAGCGGCGTGTTTTCAGTGGTCAGCGGAGTTGCTGCGTTGGAAGTGGAAACCAAATCCAATCCGCCGGCAGGGGTTTTCACCAGCCATGCCCAACCGGAGCCGAAAGTACCGGCAGCGCAGGCATTGAACGCTTCTTGGAATTTCTCGAAGCTGCCCCATTTCGCGTCGATGGCGGCGGCCAGTTCACCGGAAGGTTTGCCTTGACCTTTGGGCGTGAAACCCAGCCAGTAGAAGGTGTGGTTCCAAGTTTGCGCCGCGTTGTTGAACACGCCGCCCGAAGATTTTTTCACAATCTCTTCCAAAGGCAGGTTTTCAAATTCGGTGCCTTTGATTTGATTGTTCAGGTTGGTGATGTAGGTTTGATGGTGTTTGCCGTAGTGGAATTCCAAAGTCTCTTTGCTCAGATGCGGGGACAATGCGTCCAGTTCATAAGGCAGTTGCGGCAGCTTATGTTCCATTTTGTGCTCCTAATATTGTTTTAAATGTTGTATTTTGGCAGTGTTGCTGCAAATAGCTCGGCAGCGCACATATTCTACCTGTTTTGAGGTACGGAAACCAATTAAACCTGCTTTACGCTATAATAGAAGATTGCAATTTCGGCACGACAGATAGGATGTACCATGAACGATTACACAGCCATGCCGTCTGAAGACCGTGAGGTCGGCTCATTGTCGCTTCCGCCGCACTCAATGGAGGCGGAACAGTCTGTTTTGGGCGGTTTGATGCTGGAAAATCCGGCATGGGACAGGATTGCCGATGTGGTTTTGGGAGAGGATTTTTACCGGCATGAACACCGCCTGATTTTCCGATCCATTGCCAAATTAATCAACGAAAGCCGTCCCGCCGATGTGATTACGGTTCAGGAAGATTTGCAGCGGAACGAAGAATTGGAAGCGGCAGGCGGATTTGAATATCTGATTACGCTGGCGCAAAACACCCCGTCTGCTGCCAACATCCGCCGCTACGCCGAAATCGTGCGCGAGCGTTCCATTATGCGCCAGCTCGCTGAAGTGGGGACGGAAATCGCACGCAGCGCCTACAATCCGCAAGGCAGGGACGCGGGTCAGCTTTTGGACGAGGCGGAAAACAAAGTGTTTCAAATTGCCGAAAGCACGGCCAAATCCAAGCAGGGCTTTTTGGAGATGCCCGATTTGCTGAAAGAAGTCGTACAGCGCATCGATATGCTTTATTCGCGCGACAATCCCGATGAAGTTACCGGCGTGCCGACAGGGTTCATCGACCTCGACAAAAAAACCTCGGGTCTGCAGCCCGGCGACCTGATTATCGTCGCCGGCCGGCCGTCTATGGGTAAGACCGCCTTTTCCATCAATATCGCCGAACACGTTGCCGTAGAGGGCAAGCTACCCGTTGCCGTCTTCTCGATGGAGATGGGCGGTGCGCAACTGGTCATGCGTATGCTCGGCTCGGTCGGACGGTTGGATCAAAGCGTCTTGAAAACAGGCAGGTTGGAAGACGAACATTGGGGGCGTTTGAACGAGGCAGTCGTCAAACTTTCCGACGCGCCTATGTTTATTGACGAAACCCCGAATCTGACCGCCCTCGAGCTGCGCGCCCGTGCCCGCCGTCTCGCCCGTCAATTTAACAATAAGCTTGGATTGATCGTCATTGACTACCTGCAACTGATGGCGGGATCCGGCCGTTCCGACAACCGTGCTTCGGAGCTGGGAGAAATTTCACGTTCGCTTAAAGCGTTGGCGAAAGAATTGCAGGTTCCTATCATCGCTTTGTCTCAGTTGAGCAGGACGGTCGAATCGCGTACCGACAAACGCCCGATGATGTCCGACCTTCGCGAGTCCGGCGCAATCGAGCAGGATGCCGACCTGATTATGTTCATGTATCGCGACGAATACTACAACCAAGACTCGCCCATGAAAGGCCTTGCCGAATGTATCATCGGCAAACACCGCAACGGTCCCGTCGGTAAAATCTTCCTCACATGGACGGGACAATTCACCAAATTCGACAATGCTGCCTATATTCCCGAGGAGGCAAAGATAGAAGATTAAATGGCTATATAAAAATTTATTAGGCAAAATCAGGCAAAATCGTTTAAAATCATGCTGAGAGATTGCCCTAAAAAATAAAACGCGGTCTTGAGGCATTTTGCATTCAGACGGCATATAATTGAAAATACATTACCAGTTAACGTCCTATTGCTTATGTGTACACGAAAACAACAAGGTTTCACGCTAATAGAGCTGCTCATCGTGATGGTCATCGCAGCCATTATGGCGATGATAGCCCTTCCCAGTATGAGCCGGTGGATTGCATTCCGCCGCATTGCCAGTCACGCGGAGCAGGTTGCCAACCTTTTGCGTTTCTCCAGGGGCGAAGCCGTCCGGCTCAATCTCCCTGTCTATATCTGTCCTGTTCAAGTTAAAAAAGACGGTACGGTCAACAATCAGTGCGACTTCAGTAAGAAGGGGCAGGGGGTGTTGGCTTTCGGCGACAAAAACGGCAATAAGGCATATGACGGCGATGCGGCGGATGTTTTCCTCCGCAGTGTGGTGTTGAATGATGCCGCCGACAGCCGGATTAATTATGCCTTCAACCATATCGCTTTCGGTAAGTCTCAACCGACTGCCGACCGTGTTGTTTGGACTTTCAACCAAAACGGGGCATTCGGCTATTCTCCCGATCAGAATCTCGCGCGTACTTCCAGATTTGTTTACTCCGACGGTTATATCCAAATCGTGCTGACAGATGCGAAGGCGGTTTCCGCCGATGAAAAGAAATTCCGTTCGGCGGTGGTTTTGATTGACAGCAGCGGCAGGGTTGAGGTTTGTCCTAGAAACGATACGCGTGCCGTATGCCAACATCAATGACTGTTTTAGTCGGTTTGGGAAATAAAAAATGAAGAATAATGATTGCTTCCGCCTGAAAGATCCCCAGTCCGGTATGGCACTGATAGAAGTCTTGGTTGCTATGCTCGTTCTGACCATCGGTATTTTGGCACTATTGTCTGTACAGTTGCGGACAGTCGCTTCCGTCAGGGAGGCGGAGACACAAACCATCGTCAGCCAAATCACGCAAAACCTGATGGAAGGAATGTTGATGAATCCGACCATTGATTCGGACAGCAACAAGAAAAACTATAATCTTTACACAGGGTCGTACACCCCTTCTTCCTCCGACGGCGATTTCACGCTTAATAATTTGAAAACCAAGAAGGATTTGGCAAAAGCCCAGTTGGACAGGTTCGGTTATGAATTGAAAAATGCCTTGCCGGATGCGGCAGCTATTCATTACGCCGTCTGCAAAGATTCGTCGGGTAATGCGCCGACATTGTCCGACAGCGGTGTTTTTTCTTCAAATTGCGACAATAAGGCAAACGGAGATACTTTAATTAAAGTATTGTGGGTAAATGATTCGGCAGGGGATTCGGATATTGCCCGTACGAATCTTGAAGCGAACGGCGACAATATCGTATATACCTATCAGGCAAGGGTCGGAGGTCGGGAATGAAACGTAAAATGCTAAACGTACCAAAAGGCAGTTATGATGGTATGAAGGGTTTTACCATTGTTGAATTTCTGGTTGCAGGTCTGCTCAGTATGATTGTCCTGATGGCGGTCGGATCGAGTTACTTTACGTCCCGGAAATTAAATGATGCGGCAAACGAGCGTCTTGCCGCGCAACAGGATTTGCGGAATGCGGCAACATTGATTGTCCGCGATGCGAGAATGGCGGGCGGCTTCGGTTGTTTCAATATGTCCGAGCATTCTGCAACTGATGTTATTTCCGATACGACGCAACAAAATTCTCCTTTTTCCTTAAAAAGGAACGGTATAGATAAACTTATTCCCATAGCGGAATCTTCAAATATCGGATATCCGGGTTTTACCCAGTCCGGTAAGGCATTGATTTTCCAATACGGTATCGATGATGCTAATGCAAGCGCCGCGACTACCGTCGTCAGCAGCTGTGCCGCAATATCGAAACCGGGCAAGCAAATCCTTACTTTAGAAAATGTAAAAAAAGAATTGAATATTCCGGATACGGATAACAGGCAAAATGGCAATATTGCGCGTCAAAGGCATGAGGTCAATGCCTATGCGGTCGGCAAGATTGCCGATGAGGAAGGTTTGTTCCGCTTCCAATTGAATGCTAATGGCGGATGGGGTAATCCTCAGTTGCTCGTGAAAAAAATTACCCATATGAATGTGCGGTATGTCTATGTTTCCGACTGTCCTGAAGATGAAGATGCCGGCAAAGAGGAAAAATTCAAATATACGGATAAATTCGACAGTTCCAAAGGTGCTGTTACGCCTGCCGGGGTGGAAGTTTTATTGAATAGCGGTACTGATACCAAGATTGCCGCTTCTTCAGACAATAATATTTATGCTTACCGTATCGATGCGACAATACGCGGGGGAAATGTATGCGCAAACAGAACACTTTGACGGGAATCCCGACTTCTGACGAACAGAGGGGGTTCGCACTGTTTATCGTGCTGATGGTTATGATCGTCGTGGCCTTTTTGGTTGTAACTGCCGCGCAGTCTTACAATACCGAGCAGAGGATCAGTGCCAACGAATCAGACAGGAAATTGGCTTTGTCTTTAGCCGAGGCAGCTTTGCGGGACGGCGAATTTCAGGTTTTGGATTTGGAATATACTACGGACAGTAAGGTTACATTTAGCGAAAACTGTGAAAACGGTCTGTGTACCGCAGTGAATGTGCGGACAAATAATGATAATGAAGAGGCTTTTGACAATATTGTGGTGCAAGGCAAGCCTACCGTTGAGGCGGTGAAGCGTTTTTGCCCTGCAAATTCTACCAACCTGTGTATTGACAATAAAGGGATGGTATATGGGAAAGGTACGGGAAGCGTCAGCAAAATGCCGCGTTATATTATCGAATATTTGGGTGTGAAGAATAACCAAAATATTTACAGGGTTACTGCCAAGGCTTGGGGTAAGAATGCCAATACCGTGGTCGTCCTGCAATCTTATGTAAGCAATAATGATGAGCAATAAAATGGAACAAAAAGGGTTTACATTGGTTGAGGTAATGATAGTCGTCGCGATACTCGGCATCATCAGCATCATTGCCATACCTTCTTATCAAAGTTATATTGAAAAAGGCTATCAGTCCCAGCTTTATACGGAGATGGTCAGTATCAACAATGCTTTCAAACAGATTATTTTGAAAAATCCCGGGGAAAGTAATCAGAACCTTGAAACGGAACTGAAGAAGTTTGCACCGGCTTATCGGATGAACCCGAAAATTGCCGAAAAATATAGTGTTTCGGGGGAATTTGTTGATGCGGCAAAATCAAGGGCATACAGGTTGGTCGGCGTTCCGAAGGCGGGGACGGGTTATACTTTGTCGGTATGGATGAACAGCGTGGGCGACGGATACAAATGCCGTGATGCCGCTTCTGCCCGAGCCTATTCGGAGACTTTATCCGCAGATGCCGGCTGCGAAGCTTTCTCTAATCGTAAAAAATAGGGCTGTTTTGCCAATGCCGTCTGAAGATTAATTTTCAGACGGCATTTTTTACGGGCATTTTGAAATGAATTATGTCATCAACCATCCCAAGATGCCTGATGATCCAACCCCTATCAATACGGTAAGCAACATAGAAAAGCGGCAGGCTGCCAAGGCGGTTAACGCGATGGCGATAAGTTCGTGCGGTTTGTCGGATACGAAATAGGGGGCAATGACGGAAATGAGGACGCAGCCCGGCGTGGCTTCCATAATGGTTTGGGCACGGCGGCTTAAGGTTCGGTTACGCAGTGCGAAAAATCCTATCAGACGTGTAGAGTAGGTGACGGCAAGCATAGAGGCAAACAACAGGAATGATTGAAGCGACAGCAAATCTTTCATTTTTGTTCTCCCCAGAGATAAGCCGATAACAGGTCGGACAGCGCGCCGGCGGGAACATACCACGCGCCGTCAACGGTCAGATAAACGGCGGATGCAACAAACAGGCTGACAAACCAAGGTCTTGATGCGGAAAAACTTTTCCACATCCCCCTCAATAAAACCAGAAATACGGCAGGAAACGCCATACCGAATCCCCAAGCGGACACATTGCCGAACACAGGCCCTACTGCCGCGCCGAGGGCGGCAAACCCTATCTAGGTAATGTAGAGGATAAAGCATACGCCCATATAAAAAGGCATATTGAATGCGGGCAAACCGGCTGCTTTCCGTTTTTGGATTTCGGAGAATGCCATCGCCCAGCTTTCATCACACATAAAAAACAGTGCGGGCACGGCTTTTTTCAGCGGTATTTCTTTCAGGTGCGGGGCAAGTGCCGCCCCCATCAGGATATGCCGCGAATTAATCATGAAGGTTACGGTGGCGATAAGCAGTATCGGTAGAGGTTCCGCCCACAGGTTGACCGTGGCAAATTCGGAGCCGCCGGCGAAGTTCATCCCCGTCATCAGCAACATCTCCAGCCAGCTCATGCCTTTTTGTCCGCCTTGCATACCGAGTATTAATGCCCAAGGCAAAAGCCCAATCAGCATGGGCGAACTTTCTTTGATGCCGCGTATAAATTCGTTACGGGGTGAACTTGTATGTGTCATGTTAATATTGATATGTAAGAAGGTCGGGCATTATACACAGACGGTGTATTTCAGAACAAAACCTATTTGCCGTGTTTCAGCGTAAACACGGCTTGTGTATAATCTCCCATCTTTGAAACCGGCCGTATGCAGGAGCAAGACGATGAATATTGAAGTAGAAATGAAAGTGTTGGACGAGAGGATGGCGGATTTTATCCCTGCCTATGCAACGGAGGGTTCTGCAGGTTTAGATTTGCGTGCCTGTTTGGATGAGGAAGTCGTTTTGCAGCCGGGTGAAACGTTTCTTGTGCCGACAGGTTTGGCAATTTATTTGGCGAATCCCGCATATGCCGCCGTTTTGCTGCCCCGTTCCGGCTTAGGGCATAAACACGGCATCGTTTTGGGCAATTTGGTCGGTTTGATCGACTCCGATTATCAAGGGGAATTGAAGGTGTCGTTATGGAACAGAAGCAGCGAGCCGTTTACTGTCAAACCGTTTGAGCGTATCGCGCAGATGGTTATCGTGCCAATCGTGCAGGCGCGTTTCAAACGTGTCGAGGAATTTGTCGGAAGCAGCCGGGGTGAGGGCGGCTTCGGCAGTACGGGTTTGCATTGAATATAAAATGCCGTCTGAAGGGCACGTCAGGTTCAGACGGCATATCTTCCGATATACCGACAACCGGAGAAAATCATGAATACCTTACTCAAGCAGCTTAAACCCTATCCCTTTGCCCGACTGCGTGAAGCGATGCAGGGCATTTCCGCGCCCGAAGGTCTGGAAGCCGTCCCCCTTCACATTGGCGAACCGAAACATCCGACACCGAAAGTCATTACGGATGCGCTGACCGCTTCATTGCACGAGTTGGAAAAATATCCGCTGACGGCCGGTTTGCCTGAATTACGTCAGGCGTGTGCCGACTGGTTAAAACGCCGTTACGATGGTTTGACAGTAGATGCGGATAATGAAATTCTGCCGGTTTTAGGCAGTAGGGAGGCGTTGTTTTCTTTTGTCCAAACCGTGTTGAACCCTGTTTCAGACGGCCTCAAACCCGCAATTGTCAGCCCGAATCCCTTTTATCAGATTTACGAAGGTGCGACACTTTTGGGCGGCGGTGAAATCCATTTTGCCAATTGCCCCGCGCCGTCTTTCAACCCCGATTGGCGTAGTATTTCCGAAGAGGTTTGGAAACGCACCAACCTGGTGTTTGTCTGCTCGCCCAACAACCCCAGCGGCAGCGTGCTGGATTTGGACGGCTGGAAAGAAGTTTTTGATTTACAGGATAAATATGGTTTCATTATTGCCTCGGATGAATGCTATTCCGAAATCTATTTCGACGGCAACAAACCTTTGGGCTGCCTGCAGGCCGCTGCACAGTTGGGTCGAAGCAGGCAAAAACTGCTTATGTTCACCAGTTTGTCCAAGCGTTCCAACGTTCCGGGCCTGCGTTCCGGTTTTGTCGCCGGCGATGCCGAACTGCTTAAAAACTTTCTGCTTTACAGAACCTATCACGGCAGTGCAATGAGCATTCCCGTGCAGCGCGCAAGTATTGCCGCTTGGGATGACGAACAGCACGTTATCGACAACCGCCGTATGTATCAGGAAAAATTTGAGCGCGTTATTCCCATTTTGCAACAGGTATTTGACGTTAAATTACCGGATGCCTCGTTTTACATCTGGTTGAAAGTCCCCGATGGCGACGATTTGGCATTTGCACGCAATTTATGGCAAAAAGCCGCTATCCAAGTATTGCCCGGACGCTTTTTGGCACGGGATACCGAACAGGGCAATCCCGGGGAAGGTTATGTGCGTATTGCTTTGGTTGCCGATGTCGCAACTTGTGTCAAAGCTGCGGAAACCATTGTTTCCCTATATCGGTAAAGAATAAAAAATGCCGTCTGAACTTTTGTTCAGACGGCATTTTTCAATATTTTACGGTTGAATTTGCTGTAACGGTATTTACTTCACTTTTAATCTAATCGGCTTGCCCGCAAACACGTTTAAATTTAAAATCCCCGTGTTTGACACAATACCGAGCGGATTATGTTTTTTGTCCTTTCCCCTGCGAAAAACCTTAACGAAAAAGACCCTGCCCCTGTCAGCGAGTTTACCCAACCCGACCTGCTGGCAGAGTCCGAAATTCTAATGCAGCAGCTGCGCGAGCTTGCTCCGCAACAGATCGCCGAACTGATGCACGTTTCCGACAAAATCGCACTCTTAAACGCAGAACGAAATGCAGCGTGGCACACGCCGTTTACGCCGGAAAACGCCAAACAGGCGGTCTTTATGTTCAACGGCGATGTTTACGAAGGTATGGATGCAAACACATTGGATACCGATCAAATACAATATCTGCAAAACCATGTCCGTCTGCTTTCGGGGTTGTACGGCCTTCTTCGCCCGTTAGACCTAATACAGCCCTACCGCCTGGAAATGGGAACGCCCTTCGCCAATTTGCGCGGCAAGAATTTGTATGAGTTTTGGGGCGACATCATTACCAACCTTTTAAATGACACGCTTGCCCAAGCAGGCAGCAATACGCTTGTCAACCTTGCCTCGCAGGAATATTTCAAGTCCGTCAACACGAAAAAACTTCGGGCGCGGCTGATTACCCCGATATTTAAAGACGAAAAAAACGGCAAATATAAAATCATCAGTTTCTATGCCAAGCGCGCGCGCGGATTAATGGTGCGCTATGCGGTCGAGCATCATACTACCGACCCTGAAATGCTGAAGTGTTTTAATTATGAAGGTTATACATTTAATGCAGCCGCCTCAAATGAAAACGAATGGGTATTTATGAGGTCGGAACAAATCAAGTAAAAACAAAAAAGTAGGTATTTTTTGAAAAAAACACTTGGCAAAGTATACGAACTTTATTATTATTCTAGTTTCAAGAAAACGGAAGCGTGGCAGAGCGGTTTAATGCAACGGTCTTGAAAACCGTCGAGGGTTGATAGCCCTCCGTGAGTTCGAATCTCACCGCTTCCGCCATTTCTTGAGAGTAGAACCAAATAAGAATGCAATAGTAGCAAATATTGTATTTTTATTTGGTTTTACTGCATTATCGGAAACGTGGCAGAGAGGCTGAATGCAGCGGACTCGAAATCCGCTGAGGGTGCAAATCCTCCGTGGGTTCGAATCCCACCGTTTCCGCCAGAAAACATTAACCGCCGCAAGTTATGGCGGTTTTTTGTTTAAGTCTCGTCAATTACCATAAAAAATCATCATGTTATACTATCAAAGTTCGTTAAATCAGATCAGACGCATTCATGCTGATTCTTTTTTGTTCGATTTTTTTTAATGGTAATGTACATGGTGATTTTTAGAGCATTGAGGAATGACTATAATGGCTACAGCCTCCCTCCGCTTGCTGCTAATAGGTTAGGGGTGCGAGGCTGAGAGTATAAACCGGTGCGTTTTGATGTGAGAATGCCGTCTGAACCTTTGTTTCAGACGGCATTGCTATTGCTGATGCGGCTTTATTCGCAATTCAGATTGCGGGTTTTTTCTGCAAACGAATCCATAGCGATTTGGCACATTTGCTTGCGCTGTCCCAAATCGGCGGCAGGCAGGGCTTGGAATAGGAATTTGGTGTTGTTGCGTGCGAAATCTGCCTTGTTTCCGGCTTTGTTGTAACAGGTTTCGGCGCGTTTGAAATATTGTTGGCAAATCGGCGGCAGCTCGTCCATAGTCAGGGGTTTGCTCTTATGCATACCGTGTGCGGATGCAGGAAGGGCGGTTGCCAAAAGGATGCTAATCAGGATGGCTGGAATAGCTTTCATATTATTGTCTTTTCCTAGGGTAAAAACTAAAGATTATATTATTTATAATCAATGAGTGTTGCGTTTAATCATAATCAGGCAGATAGGAATAACTAATGCCGTCTGAACGATAAATGTTCAGACGGCATTTTTACCTTTGTGCTTATAAGGTGCTTAGTGCCTGATTAAAGGTTGCGCTTGGACGCATCGCTTGTGCCGCTTTTTCAGGATTGGTTGCGTAGTAGCCTCCGATGTCGACCGCTTTGCCTTGTACGGTAGAGAGTTCTTCAACGATTTTGGCTTCGTTTTCCGCCAACGATTTGGCTAACGGCGCAAAAGCCGCTTTCAATTCTACGTCTTTGTCTTGAGCCGCCAATTCTTGCGCCCAGTAGAGGGTGAGGTAGAAATGGCTGCCGCGGTTGTCGAGTTCGCCAGCTTTGCGTTTAGGCGATTTGTCGTTCAACAGCAGTTTTTCGGTGGCTGCATCCAAAGTGTCGGCGAGAACTTGGGCTTTGGCGTTTCCGGTTTTTTGCGCCAGATGTTCAAACGATACGGCAAGCGCGAGAAATTCGCCCAAAGAGTCCCAACGCAGGTGGTTTTCTTCGAGGAACTGTTGAACGTGTTTCGGTGCAGAACCGCCCGCGCCGGTTTCAAACATACCGCCGCCGTTCATTAATGGAACGATAGACAGCATTTTCGCGCTTGTGCCGAGTTCCAAAATTGGGAAAAGGTCGGTCAGGTAGTCGCGCAAGACGTTGCCGGTTACAGAGATGGTGTCTTCGCCGTTTTTCAGACGGCCTAAGCTGAACTTGGCGGCTTCTTCAGGCGCGAGGACGCGGATGTCGAGACTATTTGTATCCAGTTCGGCAAGGTAGGCTTTAACCTTGGCGAGCAGGCTCTTGTCGTGCGGACGGTTTTCGTCAAGCCAGAACACAGCTGGTGTGTTACTCAGGCGGGCGCGGTTGACGGCAAGTTGTACCCAGTCTTTAACCGGAGCGTCTTTGGTTTGGCACATACGCCAGATATCGCCTGCTTCAACGTCGTGCTGCATCAGGACTTTGCCCGCTGCATCGATGACTTGAACCTGACCGTCGGCTTCGATTTCGAAAGTTTTATTGTGCGAACCGTATTCTTCGGCTGCCTGCGCCATCAGACCGACGTTAGGAACGGTACCCATGGATGTCGGGTCAAACGCGCCGTGTTCGCGGCAGAAATCGATGGTTGCTTGGTAAACGCCAGCGTAGCTGCTGTCGGGAATCACGGCTTTGGTGTCTTGCGCTTTGCCGTTTTTGTCCCACATGCGGCCGGAGTTACGAATCATCGCAGGCATAGAAGCATCGACGATGACATCGCTGGGAACGTGCAGGTTGGTAATGCCTTTGTCGGAATCAACCATAGCCAAATCAGGGTTGGCGGCGTAAACGGCAGCGATTTCAGCTTCAACGGCAGCGCGGGTGTCCGCATCCAGTTTGTCCAAATTGGCAAGCAGGTTGCCGAAGCCGTTGTTGACGTTGACACCTGCGGCAGCCAGTTTGTCGCCGAATTTTTCAAATACAGGCGCGAAGAATACTTTGACGGCATGTCCGAAGATAATCGGGTCGGACACTTTCATCATGGTGGCTTTCATGTGCAGCGAGAACAATACACCTTTTGCTTTCGCGTCTTTGACTTGTTCGGCAAGGAAGGCGAGCAGGGCTTTTTTGCTCATCACGGTTGCGTCGATGATTTCGCCGGCTTTCAGGGCAACAGGCGCGCGCAGCTCTTTTTTATTGCCTTGTTTGTCGGTGAATACGATGGATACGGAAGTCGCTTCAGGTACGGTAACGGATTGTTCGTTATGGAAAAAATCGCCGCTTTGCATGGTGGCGACGTGGGTTTTGGAGTCTTTGGTCCATGCGCCCATGCTGTGCGGATGTTTTTTCGCAAAGTTTTTCACTGCTTTAGGCGCGCGACGGTCGGAGTTGCCTTCACGCAGGACAGGGTTTACCGCACTGCCTTTGATGCGGTCGTAGCGTTCGCGTACGGCTTTTTCTTCATCGGTTTGAGGGTCGGCAGGATAGTCGGGAACGGCAAAGCCTTTAGACTGCAATTCTTTAATCGCGGCAGTCAGTTGAGGTACGGATGCGCTGATGTTCGGCAGTTTGATCACGTTTGCATCGGGTTGTTTCACCAGTTCGCCCAATTCGGCAAGCGCATCAGGTACGCGTTGCGCTTCGGTCAGGTATTCGGGAAACGCCGCCAAAATGCGGCCGGACAGGGAAATGTCGGCAGTTTTGACATCAATATCGGCGTGGCGGGCAAACGCCTGCACAATCGGCAGCAGCGATTGGGTCGCCAGCGCGGGGGCTTCGTCGGTATGGGTATAAACAATGGTGGATTTTTGAGTCATAGGATTATTCTCTTGTAGGTTGGTTTTTTCTTTTGAAACACATTGCGCGGGGAATGTGCGCGGCTATTATGGCATATTTTGGCGGCTTTGTTCTCGCTTTGTTCGATCTTGGCGTGTTTGAACGCGGCGGCGTGAAAGGAAGGAGGAAATGGTTTTCCCGCGTTTGGCGGCGGTGTCGGAGGTGCTGTGCCTGATGTGCGGCGGCATATTTTCTGTGAAATTGATTTTAATATTCGGTAACTGTCGGAATATCTGCTAAAATTCCGCATTTTTCCGCCCCGGGACACTCGGGGCGTATGTTTAATTTGTCGGAATGGAGTTTTAGGGACATGGGGTTGAAAAAGGCCTGTTTGACCGTGTTGTGCCTGATTGTTTTCTGCGTCGGGATATTTTATACATTTGACCGGGTAAATCAGGGGGAAAGGAATGCGGTTTCCCTGCTGAAGGACAAACTCTTCAATGAAGAGGGGGAACCGGTCAATCTGATTTTCTGCTATACCATATTGCAGATGAAGGTGGCGGAAAGGATTATGGCGCAGCATCCGGGGGAGCGGTTTTATGTGGTGCTGATGTCTGAAAACAGGAATGAAAAATACGATTATTATTTCAATCAGATAAAGGATAAGGCGGAGCGGGCGTATTTTTTCTATCTGCCCTACGGTTTGAACAAATCGTTTGATTTCATTCCGACGATGGCGGAGCTGAAGGTAAAGTCGATGCTACTGCCGAAGGTCAAGCGGATTTATTTGGCAAGTTTGGAAAAAGTCAGCATTGCCGCCTTTTTGAGCACTTACCCGGATGCGGAAATCAAAACCTTTGACGACGGGACAGGCAATTTAATTCAAAGCAGCAGCTATTTGGGCGATGAGTTTTCTGTAAACGGGACGATCAAGCGGAATTTTGCCCGGATGATGATCGGAGATTGGAGCATCGCCAAAACCCGCAATGCTTCCGACGAGCATTACACGATATTCAAGGGTTTGAAAAACATTATGGACGACGGCCGCCGCAAGATGACTTACCTGCCGCTGTTCGATGCGTCCGAACTGAAGGCGGGGGATGAAACGGGCGGCACGGTGCGGATACTTTTGGGTTCTCCCGACAAAGAGATGAAGGAAATTTCGGAAAAGGCGGCAAAAAACTTCAAAATACAATATGTCGCGCCGCATCCCCGCCAAACCTACGGGCTTTCCGGCGTAACCACATTAAATTCGCCCTATGTCATCGAAGACTATATTTTGCGCGAAATTAAGAAAAACCCGCATACGAGGTATGAAATTTATACCTTTTTCAGCGGCGCGGCGTTGACGATGAAGGATTTTCCCAATGTGCACGTTTACGCATTGAAACCGGCTTCCCTTCCGGAAGATTATTGGCTTAAGCCGGTGTATGCCCTGTTTACCCAATCCGGCATCCCGATTTTGACATTTGACGATAAAAATCAATCGTATGGTAAATCAAAATAGAAAATGGCGGAGTGCGTGGGGTAAAAATAAGGATAGCGTTTTTTCATTTGGATTGACGATAATTTCTGATTGCTTTGCGTGTGCTTGAAATGGCAAAGAAAATGCCGTCTGAAGGCTTCAGACGGCATTGTTTTGTTTTGGATGTTATTCGGGCGCGCGGAAGCTGTCGTGGCAGGATTTGCAGCTTGCACCGGTTTCGCCGTAGGCGGCTTTGATTTCATCCAGTTTGCCGGTTTGGGCAGCGGCGTTGAGTTTTTCGACGGCGGCGGCGAATTTTGTTTTTTCGGCTTCAAATTTTGCACCATCCGACCAAACGGCTGGCAGGGCGCGGCCGTTGCCTTGCGGATCGGACTCAAAAAGTGTGAACGGTTTCTTGCTGCTTTCGGCAAACGCCGCGGCAGCCTGTTTGAATTTTTCGACATCGTAAGGCTCTTCGCCTTTGACCATTTTGCCCATACGCGAGAAGTCGGGCATCATAGATTTGAACGCGGCGGTGCGGTTTTCGGAAATTTCGCCTTTGGGCTGTGCGGGCGCGCCGCCGTTTCCGCAGGCGGAAAGGAATAGGGCGAGGGCGGTTGCGGCAAGGCGGGTTTGAATGTTCATCGTGTTTCCTTTTCGGTTGAAACCCCGCCCACTTGGACATCCGTCCTTCGGGGCGGTAGAATCAGATTTTATTTGGGAAGGGTGCAATCCCTTCCGAATCAGGACGGCACATAGGGCGACGCTTTATGTGTCGTCCTGTGTGTTGAAACATATTGAATGTGTCCTGTTGTGGTGGTATGGTTGTTTTGAATCAGGCGGTCATGCCGTCTGAAGGGCGTTATGATACCTGAAACAGGTTTGGGAAACGAGAAAGAAAGGAAAAACAATGGCTGTTTTAATTACCGGTGCTTCGGCAGGATTCGGCGAAGCGATGTGCCGCGCGTTTGTCGGGGCGGGATACCGCGTTATCGGTGCGGCGCGCCGTGCGGACAGGCTTCAGACCTTGGCGGATGAATTGGGTGCTTTGTTTTACCCTTTGGAAATGGACGTGTCGTGCCGCGAGTCGGTGGAAAACGCCTTAAACGGCATCCCCGATGAATTTTCCGACATCGACTGCCTCATCAACAATGCCGGGCTGGCTTTGGGTTTGGACACGGCGGACAAGGCGGATTTTGAAGATTGGGAAACAATGATTCAAACCAATGTTTTGGGTTTGACGTTTCTGACGCGCAAAATTTTGCCGCAAATGGTGGCTCGAGGCGGCGGTTATGTGATGAATTTGGGTTCGATTGCAGGCAATTATGCTTATGCCGGCAGCAACGTTTACGGAGCGACCAAGGCGTTTGTGCGCCAGTTCAGCCTGAATTTGCGCGCGGAGTTGGCGGATAAGAACATCCGCGTTACCAATATCGAGCCGGGTTTGTGCGGCAATACGGAGTTTTCCAACGTGCGCTTCAAAGGCGATGACGAGAGGGCGGCGGGTGTGTATGAGGGTGTGGAATTTATCCGCCCCGAAGATATTGCGGAAACCGCATTGTGGCTGTACCGCCGGCCGGCGCATATGAATGTGAACACGATTGAAATTATGCCCGTGGCGCAGACTTTTGCAGGAATGAAGGTCATAAA
Organism: Neisseria sp. Marseille-Q1983; assembly: GCF_018224585.1. Taxonomy (NCBI): domain Bacteria; kingdom Pseudomonadati; phylum Pseudomonadota; class Betaproteobacteria; order Neisseriales; family Neisseriaceae; genus Neisseria; species Neisseria sp. Marseille-Q1983. The sequence goes on along the minus strand of NZ_JAGTUI010000026.1, from coordinate 15,192 downwards.
AAAAGCCGTGCCGGAAGTGCGGGAAGACTTTGAAAAACAAAGTATGTCGCTGTTTTCCCGCATCAGGTCCTGGTTCAAATGATGCAGAATGCCGTCTGAAGACAGTTTCAGACGGCATTTTTACGGGCATTTTTACGGAGTAGGCAATAAGCCCGCCAATTTGGGGTTGCCTTCTTTCGGAATCGGGCGCGGATTGCCTTCCGCATCGATGGCGACATAAGTGAACACGGCTTCGGTTACGAGGTGGCGGTCTTCGGTAACGCAATCGTTCATCAAAGTTTTCACCCAGACTTCCACTTTAAGCTGGAGGGAAGTATTGCCCACGCGGACGCAATGCCCGTAGCAGCAGACGACGTTGCCGACCTTGACCGGGCGGATGAAGTTCATTTCCTGAACGGCGACGGTAACGATGCGTCCCCGCGCGATTTCCGCCGCCAATATGCCGCCGCCCAAATCCATCTGCGACATAATCCAGCCGCCGAAAATGTCTTGGTTGGGATTGGTATCGCGCGGCATAGCGACGGTACGCAGGAGCAGTTCGCCTTGAGGGCGTTGGCGGTTGCCTTCTTCGTGCTGCATAAAGTTTCCTTGTTTTATTGAAATATAATCGAACCTGTACCCCTGCCCGAAACGGGAAGTCGGGAAGTGCGTAGTTTAACCCATTTGAGACATACAAGGGCGGGCGAGGGACAGATTCGCAAGGCGTATTGTAGGGCGGGGCTGTAGAGTGGGCTTCAGCCCACCAATCCCGCCAAATCCTACCCTAAGCAACTGAACCGTCATTCCCGCGCAGGCGGGAATCCAGACCTGTCCGCACGGAAACTTATCGGTTAAAAGGTTTCTCTAGATTCCGCATCCTAGATTCCCGCCTGCGCGGGAATGACGGGTTTCGAGATTACGGTGTTGTCGGGAATGATGGAAAATGGCGGGAATTGTGTAAAAAATGCCGTCTGAAACCGTTGGAAGCATCGTAAACGTTGGAGTCGATGAATCGGTGGGCTTCAGTCCGCCATTTCCATCAATCCAACATTTCTACCGTTTTCATTGAGTCCATCGAATCCGCCCCTTTCGACGACCCAGTCCTACGCAACTGAACCGTCATTCCCACGAAAGTGGGAATCTAGAACGTGGGGTTTGGGCAACTGTTTTTATCCGATAAGTTTCTGTGCGGACAGGTCTGGATTCCCACCTGCGCGGGAATGACGGATCCATCCATACGGAAACCTGCACCACGTCATTCCCACGGAAGTGGGAATCTAGAACGCGGGGTTTGGGCAACTGTTTTTATCCGATAAGTTTCTGTGCGGACAGGTCTAGATTCCCGCCTGCGCGGGAATGACGAATCCATCCATACGGAAACCTGCATCACGTCATTCCCACGAAAGTGGGAATCTAGAATCTCGGGGTTTCAGTCATTTCCGATAGATTCCCGCCGCGTCGGGGGTCTGGATTCCCGCCTGCGCGGGAATGACGGGTTTCAAGATTGCGGTGTTGTCGGGAATGACGGATTTCAAGATTACGGTGTTGTCGGGGATGACGGTTCGGGTATTTCACTGCGCCTGCCCCGCGCCTGTAAACGGCGAGTGCATCAAAAATGCCGTCTGAAGGTTCAGACGGCATCGGTATCGGGGAATCAGAAGCGGTAGCGCACGCCCAATGAGGCTTCGTGGGTTTTGAAGCGGGTGTTTTCCAAGCGTCCCCAGTAGTGGTAGCGGTATCCGGTGTCCAAGGTTAGGTTGGGTGTGATGTCGATGCCTACGCCTGCCACCGCGCCGAAGCCCACGCGGCGGATGCTGTGGCTTTGGTGTAAGGGCGGGTGGGCGTTGGTCGGTCCGCTCACGATATTGGCGATGGTAACGGTTACTTGGTCTTCTACAGCAATGCTGTGTTTGATTTTGCCTAAACCAACCCGTGCACCAACATAGGGTTTGAAGCGGGTGCCGGTATCGAAATCGTAGATGGCGGAGATGCCGTAGTTGGATTCGGCTTTGAACGTGCCTTTGTCAGTGTGGTCTATTTCTGTTTTTACATCAAGGTTTTTGATTTTTTTGCTGTTTTCTGCGTGAATACTTTTGCCATGTCTCCAAGTATTGTAACGGGCGTAATCGAGGGCGATGCGCCAGTTGCCGAAATCGTAGCCGACGGAAAGGCGGGGGTGGGTGGAATGGGTTTTGATGTCGCGGTAGTCGTCGAAGACTTTGGCGTTGTCGCCAGGATAATCGTAGGTAATGTGTTCGTAGGCGTAGGCTAAATCTGCCTGTACATACGGGCCGCGGCCATTGTCTTCACTTGCCGCCTGCGCTGCGGAAGAGAAGAGAAGAGAAGAGAAGAGAAGAGAAGAGAAGAGAAGGTTTTTTTTGGGGGCTGGATTCATTTTCGGCTCCATATTCGGTTTAACTGATTAAAAAAGAACGATTTTCACTGATGGTTCAAGGGCGGATTGTATCGGGTTTGGGGCGATGTTTCAATAAGGAACGATAAGAAAGCCGCCATTATGGTTTAATCCTGCGCGTTGGATTTGAGGGCAGGGGCTTGCGCCATTTTGAAACAAGGCCGGTCCGCCGCCTTGAAGTGCGGGGGTTTAACTGTTAGGAAACAATGGCAAAGCGGCTTGTTTCTGTCCGACATTGTATGGGTTTTCTTTTCAATGATATATTTCCGCCTGTTTATGCAATATTTTCCGATTGATGGTTTTTATAGTGGATTAACAAAAACCAGTACGGCGTTGCCTCGCCTTAGCTCAAAGAGAACGATTCTCTAAGGTGCTGAAGCACCGAGTGAATCGGTTCCGTACTATTTGTACTGTCTGCGGCTTCGTCGCCTTGTCCTGATTTTTGTTAATCCGCTATGTAGTTGGTTAAAATAAAACTAAGCCAAGGAAGCACTGCCGTCATTCCCGCGCAGGCGGGAATCTAGGTCTGTCGGTGCGGAAACTTATCGGATAAAACGGTTTCTTCAGATTTTACGTTCTGGATTCCCACTTTCGTGGGAATGACGGGATGTAGGTTCGTAGGAATGATGCGGTGCAGGTTTCCGTGCGGATGGATTCGTCATTCCCGCGCAGACGGGAATCCAGACCTTAGAACAACAGCAATATTCAAAGATTATCTGAAAGTCCGAGATTCTAGATTCCCGCCTGCGCGGGAATGACGAAAAGTGGTGGGAATGACGAAAAGTGGCGGGAATGACGGTTCGGGCATTCCTTAAATCACCCGTGTATCGCTGTAAATCTTAGAGATGGCGGAATATAGCGGATTAACAAAAACCGGTACAGCGTTGCCTCGCCTTAGCTCAAAGAGAACGATTCTCTAAGGTGCTCAAGCACCAAGTGAATCGGTTCCGTACTATCTGTACTGTCTGCGGCTTCGTCGCCTTGTCCTGATTTTTGTTAATCCACTATATCGCGATTTTTCGGAATTTGCCTTTCGGGGCGGCTTGTGTTTCGTGCGTGATGTTGCGTGTGGGAATGTTCGGATTGTCAGAGGCAATATGGGAGAAGATGATGTATGAGATAAAACAGCCTTTTCATAGCGGATACTTGCAGGTGTCTGAAATTCATCAAATTTATTGGGAAGAGTCGGGCAATCCCGACGGTGTGCCGGTCATTTTCCTGCACGGCGGACCGGGCGCGGGGGCTTCGCCTGAATGTCGGGGTTTTTTCAATCCCGATGTGTTCCGCATCGTCATCATTGACCAGCGCGGTTGCGGACGTTCGCGCCCGTATGCTTGTGCGGAAGACAATACGACTTGGGATTTGGTGGCGGATATTGAAAAAGTCCGTGAAATGCTGGGTATCGGGAAATGGCTGGTGTTCGGCGGTTCGTGGGGCAGCACTTTGTCGCTGGCTTATGCCCAAACCCATCCGGAACGGGTAAAGGGATTGGTATTGCGCGGGATATTTTTGTGCAGGCCGTCTGAAACGGCGTGGCTGAACGAGGCGGGCGGTGTGAGCCGGATTTATCCGGAACAATGGCAAAAATTTGTCGCGCCGATTGCTGAAAATCGGCGGAACCGGCTGATTGAGGCGTATCACGGGTTGCTGTTTCATCAAGATGAAGAAGTGTGCCTGTCTGCCGCGAAGGCTTGGGCGGATTGGGAAAGCTATCTGATTCGTTTCGAGCCGGAGGAAGTGGATGAAGATGCTTATGCCTCACTGGCAATCGCGCGTTTGGAAAACCATTATTTTGTCAACGGCGGCTGGTTGCAGGGCGATAGGGCGATTTTGAACAATATCGGCAAAATACGGCATATCCCGACCATTATCGTACAGGGGCGGTATGATTTGTGTACGCCGATGCAGAGTGCGTGGGAGTTGTCGAAAGCCTTTCCCGAAGCGGAGTTGAGGGTGGTTCAGGCAGGGCATTGTGCGTTCGATCCGCCTTTGGCGGATGCGTTGGTTCAGGCGGTTGAGGATATTTTGCCCCGTTTGTTGTAAAAAGTTCCGCATAAAAAAAGCAGCTTCTGTTTGGAAGCTGCTTTTGTTTTGAACGGTTTAACGCAGTTCGGAATGGAGTTTGCCCAACAGTGCGGATGCGTCTTTGCCGGCATATGCGCTGCCGTCTTTGTTGAGCAGGACGATGCGCGAGCCGTCGGCAACGGGTTCTGCATAGACAATCAGCTCGGGCTGTTCGGCAGGTTTCTCCGCTTTGCCTTTGCCCAGCAGGCGTTTGAACAGGCCGGGTTTTTGTTCGGTAACTGCATTGCTTTCGTTCGGGGCTTTTTGAACCAGGAAGGCGTGGCGTTCGGTGTTTTGACCGACGACGGTCAGCCCGATGCGGTCGAGGGCGAGCGCGGTGCGCCGCCAGTTTCTGCCGTAGTCGCCAAAGACAATCAGGCTTTTGCCTTCGATACGCGCCATTTCGTTGACGGCGGGAAGGGTCGGTTTTTTTGCCAATGCGTTTTCCGCCTGCTGTCCGTCAACGCCCAAATATTGCATAAAGCGCGTCAGGAAAGCGGCCTCAAGGTTGGGGTCGGAAGCGGAAGGCTGCCACATGGTCGTGTCTTTGTTTTTGTCGCCATACACTTCTTTCATGGCTTTGTGGGCGAAGAAGATGTCGGAAACGCCGTTTTTGCCCTGTTCGATACGGACGATGAATTTGTCGCGCTCACCGGTGGAGTAGATGCCACCCAAACCGACTTTGTCGAAGAGGCGGCGCAAGCTGTCTTGGGGGATTTTGGCACGGTTTTCCGCCCACTCGGTTTCCATTTGTCCGATGGTGGGTTCTTCGGATTTGATGTCGAAGCCGTTTTCCTGCCAAAAGGCTTTCAGGAGCGGCCAGATTTCGGCGGGGGATTTGCCGTCGACAACGAGCCAGCGTTGGCTGCCGTCGCGCTCGAGGCGGACACCTTTGACGCTTTTCAATACTTCGGCATCGGCAGGCTGTTGGACGGCGGGTGTGCGGCGTTTTTCCAAATCGCTGGCGCGGACGGCTCCCGAACCGACAGGTAGGCGGTAGAGGTTGCCTTGGTCGGGGTTGTTTAAGTCGGGCGGGACTTCGAGTTTCACCGAACGGTTCGACTGGCTTTGATAGTCAAGCTTGGGCTGCTCGGTCGTGCTGCCGGTGCAGGCAGTCAGTCCGATGAGGAGTAGTGCGGAGATTACAGGTTTGATATGGGTCATCGTGTCATCCTGTGTGATGGATATTAAAGTGTTTGTTGCGTTATGCCGTCTGAACGCTTCAGACGGCATGGCTATATTTAAAGTTGTCCTGATGCTTTCAGGGCGGCGCGGACTTTTGCCTGTCCGCCTTCCGTCAGCGGAACGAGCGGCAGGCGGACGTGCGGTTCGCATCTGCCCAAGGCGGATACCGCCCATTTCGGTGCGGCGGGGCTGGGTTCGCAGAACATGGTGTCGTAAATCGGAATCAGCCGGTCATTGAGTTCGCGTGCGAGGGCAATGTCGCCTTGCAGTGCGGCGCGGCACATATCGGCAAAGAGCTTGGGTGCGGCGTTGGCGGCTACGGTAATAACGCCGTGTCCGCCGCACAGCATGAACGGCAGGGCGGTATGGTCGTCGCCGGAAAGGACGGCGAAGCCTTCGGGGGCGCGGTTGATGAGTTCGATGTTGCTGCCGATGTTGCCGCTGGCTTCTTTAACGCCCACGATATTAGGGATTTCTGAAAGGCGCAGGATGGTGTCGTTAGTCATGCTGACGACGGTACGGCCGGGCACGTTGTAGATAATCATCGGAATCGAAGTGGCTTCGGCGATGGTTTTGAAATGTTGGTAAATGCCTTCTTGGGAGGGCTTGTTGTAATAGGGGACGACGGAGAGGGTGTAGTCTGCACCGGCTTTTTCGGCGGCTTGCGAAAGTGCGATGGCTTCAAGGGTGTTGTTGGCGCCGGTACCTGCGATGACGGGGACGCGCTTGTTGACGTGTTTGACCGTTTCTTCGATTACGCTTAAATGTTCTTCGACGGAGAGGGTGGCGGATTCGCCTGTCGTACCGACAGCGACGATGCCGTCGGTACCGCTTTCGATATGCCAGTCAATCAAATCGCGGAGTTGTTCGTAATGGATGCTGCCGTCTTGATTCATCGGGGTAATCAGGGCAACCAAGCTACCTTGTAACATACGGAAACCTTTTATTCATTGAGTGAGGTCGATTATGCTTCGGATTGTAGCTTACTTTGTTGTTTGTGTGAAACATATCGGTCGCACGGTTGGTTCTAAGGCTTAAGTTCTATCATATCTTAATAAATAATATTTTTTATAATCATGAAATTATTGGGTTTAAGCAGTGGATGCGCCGTTGAGGATTAAAATGTGTTAAGCGCATGAAGGCTCTCTGAAAATGAAGGACTGTCCGGTGCGGAAATTCAAAGAAATTTGAATTCGGACAACCGGTGGTGTTTTTGCACATGAGGATTTGAATTGATAAGGAATCTTTGATTCGTTACAATTTCGTTCTTAAAATTTTTTAACGTTTGACAACGGATAGAAAGACTCCAATGGCTGAAACAATGAAAAAACAGGCGGATTCGCCTGATTTGGTGTACGGTTTGGAAGACAGGCCGCCGTTCGGTAATGCGCTCTTGAGCGCCGTTACCCATCTTTTGGCGATTTTTGTGCCGATGATTACGCCCGCGCTGATTGTGGGCGGCGCGCTGGAACTGCCGGTGGAAATGACGGCGTATCTCGTGTCGATGGCGATGGTTGCGTCGGGTGTCGGCACTTATTTGCAGGTCAACCGCTTCGGGCCGGTCGGTTCGGGGATGCTGTCTATCCAGTCGGTGAATTTCTCGTTCGTTACCGTCATGATTGCGCTCGGTGCGGGGATGAAAGAGGGTGGCTTGACTAAGGATGCGATGATTTCGACGCTCTTGGGCGTATCGTTTGTCGGCGCGTTTTTGGTGTGTTTCTCGGCGTGGCTTCTGCCGTATTTGAAAAAAGTGATTACGCCGACGGTCAGCGGTGTGGTCGTGATGCTGATTGGCTTGAGTTTGGTACACGTCGGCATTACTGATTTCGGCGGCGGCTTCGGCGCGAAGGCGGACGGCACGTTCGGCTCGATGGAAAACTTGGGGCTGGCATCGCTGGTGTTGCTGATTGTGTTGGTGTTCAACTGCATGAAAAACCCGCTGTTGCGGATGAGCGGCATCGCGGTCGGGCTGATTGCCGGCTACATCGTCGCGCTGTTTTTGGGCAAGGTGGATTTTTCCGCGCTGCAAAACCTGCCGCCGGTTACGCTGCCCGTACCGTTTAAATATGGTTTTGCGTTCGACTGGCACGCATTTATTGTGGCGGGCGCGATTTTCCTGTTGAGCGTGTTTGAGGCGGTCGGCGATTTGACCGCGACGGCAATGGTGTCCGACCGGCCGATTGAAGGTGAAGAATACACCAAACGCCTGCGCGGCGGCGTGTTGGCGGACGGCTTGGTGTCGGTGATTGCGACGGCTTTGGGTTCGCTGCCGTTGACGACGTTTGCGCAAAACAACGGCGTGATTCAGATGACCGGCGTGGCTTCGCGCCATGTAGGCAAATATATTGCCGTGATTTTGGTGCTGTTGGGTTTGTTCCCCGTTGTCGGACGCGCGTTTACGACGATTCCGAGTCCGGTGTTGGGCGGCGCGATGGTTTTGATGTTCGGCTTGATTGCGATTGCGGGCGTGCGGATTTTGGTCAGCCACGGCATCCGCAGGCGCGAAGCGGTAATTGCGGCAACGTCGGTCGGCTTGGGCTTGGGCGTGGCGTTTGAGCCGGAAGTGTTTAAAAACCTGCCCGTCTTGTTCCAAAACTCTATTTCCGCCGGCGGCATTACGGCAGTCTTGCTGAATTTGGTCTTGCCCGAAGATAAAACCGAGGCGGCGGTCAAGTTTGATACCGACCACTTGGAACACTGATTTTGAAAACGAATGCCGTCTGAAACAGAATCCCTGTTTCAGACGGCATTGTTTTTGAGGCTTACGCTTTTTCGTTTTTCAATACGCGTTGTCGGCGGGTTTCACTTAATACCATTCCGGCAGACACGGAGACGTTCATACTTTCGACCGTGCCGAACATCGGTATCGACACCAGCATATCGCAGTGTTCGCGCGTGAGGCGGCGCATACCTTCGCCTTCGTTGCCCATTACCCACGCCGCGCTGTCGGGCAGATCGCAATGGTAAAGGTCGGACTCGCCGCCCATATCGGTGCCGATGATCCAAATGCCGTATTCCTTCAGCTCGCGCAGGGTGCGGGCGAGGTTGGTTACGGTGATGTAGGGGACGGTTTCCGCCGCGCCGCAGGCGACTTTGCTGACGGTGGCGTTCAGCCCCGCGCTTTTGTCTTTCGGTGCGATGACGGCGTGTACGCCCATCGCGTCGGCGGTACGCAGGCACGCGCCGAGGTTGTGCGGATCGGTGATGCCGTCGAGTATCAGCAGCAGCGGCGGTTCGCTCAAGTTTTCCAATACGTCTTCAAGATGGATGTGGTTTTTGGAGGCATCGATAAATCCGGCCACACCCTGATGGCGCGCGCCTTTGCTGATGGCATCAAGACGGGTGGTGTCAACAAAATATACGCGGATGTTTTCGTTTGCCGCCTTTTCCAATACCTCGCGCGTGCGTGCGTCTGATTTGCCTTCTTGGATGTAGAGTTCGACGATGGATTTGGGGTTTTGCCACAATCGGGCATTGACGGCGTGGAAGCCGTAGATGGGTCTTTGGTTTGCCATGATGGTGCTTTGTCGGAAATTTCAGACGGCATTATAGCAATTTATCCGTATGCCGTCTGAAGGGGTTAAAACAGGTAGGCGATGTATTTCACCAACAGGATAAACAAGATGGATACGGCGCAGCCGATTTTGAATGCCGTGCCGACGACAAGCCCCAATAGCGTACCCAAGCCCGCTTTACCTGCCTGTATCATGTTGCGGCAGCTGATGAGCTCTCCTGCAGCCGCACCGATTAGCGGGCCGAGTACAAGGCCGGGAAGGGAGAAAAACATGCCGATGATGCTGCCGATCAATGCACCGCGAACGGCGAGCTTGCCCGCTCCGGTATATTTTGTTCCCCATATACCTGCCACATAGTCCGTCAGTATGCCGGCAAGGCTGATGAGTCCGACCGTCCACAAAACGCCCGCGCCGTAGATTTGGTATCCGCCGGCGTAGGCGAGCAGCCATGTTCCGGCAAACATCAATGCCAATCCGGGCAGGGCGGGATAGACGATGCCTGCCGTGCCGACGGCTATCAGGGCGAGGGCGAGGATGACGGTCAGTACGGTCATAGGTTCAACCTTTTCTTTTGTTCTGAAAAAAACGGCTTAATACGGCGCGGCATTCTTCTTGCAGGATTCCGCCCCGTATGGCGGTGTGCGTATTGAGGCGTTTGTCGGCAAACAGGTTGACGATGCTGCCTGCCGCGCCGGTTTTGGGTTCTGCCGCACCGTATATCACGCGCCTGATTCGTGCCTGTATCAGTGCGGACGCGCACATGGCGCAGGGTTCGAGGGTGATATATATGTCGCATCCGTCAAGGCGGTAGTTTTGCATTTCGCTGCCTGCCTGTGCCAAGGCGTTGATTTCGGCGTGTCGGCTGACATTGCAGTCGGCAATGCAGGTGTTGTGTGCCGATGCGATGATTTTGCCGTCTGAAACGATGACTGCACCGACGGGTATTTCGCCGTCGGCGGCGGATTGTTCTGCTTGGCGCAGTGCTTCGCGCATGAAGTGTTCCATTTCTTCCTGCGGCGGAAAGGCGGCGACGGGCGGATGGTTTTTCAACTCGGCAAGCAGGCGGGCTTTATGCGCTTGGGACATTTCTTGCGGCGGCGTGCCGTCCAGCAGCGACTGAAGCTGCCACAGTGTGCTTTTCGTGAGGGTCAAACCCGATGCTTTGAGCAGCAGAAAGGCTTTGACCGAACCGTTTTGCCGCAGTTCTTCGAGCGTACGGATACCGAGCCTGTGCAGGGCGGCGACGGTTTTGGGGGCGAGCGGCGGCGTGGTCAGCATAGTTTATACACCGAAAAACCGTTTTGCCGCCTCAATCAGGCGCGTGCCTGAAGTGCCGTCTGAAAACGGGTCGGCAACGCAGTCTAAAGGTGTTTTGCGCAACCAAGTCAGTTGGCGTTTGGCAAGTTGGCGCGTGGCGGCAATGCCTTTTTCGACAAATGCAGGGAAATCGGTTTTTCCGTCCAGATATTCCCATGCCTGACGGTAGCCGACGCAGCGTATGGCAGGGGAGTCGGCGGTCAGACCGGGATAGCGGCGGCGCAGGTTTTCTACTTCGCCGATAAAGCCCTGTTCAAGCATCAGGTGGAAACGCAGGGCGATGTTTTCATGCAGGCGGGCGCGGTTTTCGGGAATCAGGGCGGCGGTATGTAAATCAAAAGGGAGCGTATGGGAGGTTGGGCTGCCGAGATGCGTACTCATCGGTTTGCCGGTTAAATAATAAACTTCCAAAGCGCGTCCGATACGCTGGCCGTCGTTCGGTTTCAGACGGCATGCTGTTTCAGGGTCGACTTTTTGCAGGGTGCGGTAGAGAAAATCCAAGCCGTACATTTGTTTTTGTTCGTCCAAGTCGGCACGCAGGCAGGCATCGGCTTCGGGCAAATCGTTCAAACCTTGGGTCAGGGCGCGGAAATACATCATTGTGCCGCCGACAATCAGCGGACATTTCCCACGTGCCGTGATTTCGCCGACCAGACGCGTGCAGTCTTCGACAAAACGGGCGGCACTGTATGTCTGAACGGGCGTAATGATGTCGATAAGGTGGTGCGGGACAAAGGCGCGTTCGGAGGCGGACGGTTTCGCCGTGCCGATGTCCATATCGCGGTAAACCAGCGCGGAATCGAGACTGATGATTTCGACCGGCAGGGTTTCGGCGATTTTGAGGGCGAGCGCGGTTTTTCCTCCGGCGGTCGGGCCCAAGAGGGCAAAGGCTTTTGGAATCGGCATGATGTTTCAGGATTGCGAAAATGCGGATTATAGCGGAAAGCGTGCCGACGTTATATTTTGGTTTGCGGAACCGCCCATTGTCTGTCGGTGAGGTCGTAGATTTTTTGTATGTCTTTCAAAATGCGTTCGAAATCTATACCTAGGTCTTTCAGCCTGCCGGAGCGGATATCGAACACCCAGCCGTGGACGGTAGGATAATGCTCGTTCAGATAGCGTTTTTGGACTTCCGCCATTTTGATGATGTTGATACATTGTTCCTGAACGTTCAGTTCGACCAAACGGTCGTAGCGTATGTTTTCGTCGTCAATCGCGTCCAGCTCTTCGCGGTGCAGCCGGTACACGTCGCGGATGTTGCGCAGCCACGGGTTCAACGCGCCGTAGTCGCAGGGTTGCATGGCGGCTTTGATGCCGCCACAGTTGTAGTGTCCGCAGACGACAATGTGTTTGACTTTCAAATGATCGACCGCGTAGCCGACCACGCTGGCAGCATTGATGTCCAGAGGGTTGACCATATTGGCGATGTTGCGGTGGACGAATACCTCGCCCAGCTTCATGCCCATCATTTCTTCGGCAGTAACGCGGCTGTCGGAACAGCCGATGTAGAGGTAGTCAGGCGTTTGATTTGCGGAGAGCGTCTCGAAAAAATGAGGGTTGTGCTGCAACTGTTCTTCTGCCCAGCGGCGGTTGTATTCAAAAATGTCCTGTTTGGTTTTGTTCATGTATTTCTCCTTTTGATGCGCGTTTCAGACGGCATTGCCGACAGTCTATGCCCGATGCTGCCGTTAGACAAGGTACGTTCTTGAGGCGATAATGGCGTTTTGCTTTTTTGAAAGCCTTGCAATGTCCCGAAACCTGCTTGTCCGCTGGCTTGTCGTCTGCCTGATACCCTTGGCGACGCTTGCCGTTTTCGCCGCCAATCCGCCCGAAGACAAACCCCAGCATCTGATTAACGGCATCATCCTTGCCTGCGAAGCGACGTTTTTGTTCAAATTCGTCCTTTTTGACACCATCAAGCATCATTTGAAACAAGAGTTTGATTTGAAACGTCAAACCATGTTGCTGTTTATTCCAATTGTTTTGCTGGTTGTGTATTTGTTCCACTATTTTGGCGCGTTTTAGCCCATTTCCGTTATTTCTATGAATACTCCTCCTTTTGTCTGTTGGATTTTTTGCAAGGTCATCGACAATTTCGGCGACATCGGCGTTTCGTGGCGGCTTGCCCGTGTTTTGCACCGCGAACTCGGTTGGCAGGTGCATTTGTGGACGGACGATGTGTCCGCCTTGCGTGCGCTTTGTCCTGATTTGCCCGATGTTCCCTGCGTTCATCAGGATATTCATGTCCGCACTTGGCATTCCGATGCGGCAGATATTGATACCGCGCCTGTTCCCGATGTCGTCATCGAAACTTTTGCCTGCGACCTGCCCGAAAATGTGTTGCACATCATCCGCCGACACAAGCCGCTTTGGCTGAATTGGGAATATTTGAGCGCGGAGGAAAGCAATGAAAGGCTGCACCTGATGCCTTCGCCGCAGGAAGGCGTTCAAAAATATTTTTGGTTTATGGGCTTCAGCGAAAAAAGCGGCGGACTGATACGCGAACGTGATTACCAAGATGCCGTCCGTTTCGATACGGAAGTCCTGCGGGAGCGGCTGATGCTGCCCGAAAAAAACGCCCCCGAATGGCTGCTTTTCGGCTATCGGAGCGATATTTGGGCAAAGTGGCTGGACATGTGGCAACAGGCAGGCAGTCCGTTGACCCTACTGCTGGCGGGGGCGCAAATTATCGACAGCCTCAAACAAAGCGGCGTTATTCCGCAAAACGCCCTGCAAAACGACGGTGATGTTTTTCAGACGGCATCCGTCCGCCTCGTCAAAATCCCTTTCGTGCCGCAACAGGACTTCGACAAATTGCTGCACCTCGCCGACTGCGCCGTCATCCGCGGCGAAGACAGTTTCGTGCGTGCCCAGCTTGCGGGCAAACCCTTCTTTTGGCACATCTACCCGCAAGACGAGAATGTCCATCTCGACAAACTCCACGCCTTTTGGGATAAGGCACACGGCTTCTACACGCCCGAAACCGCATCGGCACACCGCCGCCTTTCAGACGACCTCAACGGCGGAGAGGCTTTATCCGCCACGCAACGCCTCGAATATTGGCAAATCCTGCAACAACATCAAAACGGCTGGCGGCAAGGCGCGGAGGATTGGAGCCGTTATCTTTTCGGGCAGCCTTCCGCCTCCGAAAAACTCGCCGCCTTTGTTTCAAAGCATCAAAAAATACGCTAGAATAGCGCGTTTTACGACAACCGATTTGATTGGAAAATCACAATGAAAACAGCACAAGAACTGCGCGCCGGCAATGTATTTATGGTCGGCAACGATCCTATGGTCGTTCAAAAAACCGAATACATCAAAGGCGGCCGCTCTTCCGCCAAAGTCAGCATGAAACTGAAAAACCTGCTGACCGGCGCGGCTTCCGAAACCATTTACAAAGCCGACGACAAATTCGACGTAGTCATCCTGTCCCGCAAAAACTGTACGTACAGCTATTTTGCCGACCCGATGTACGTCTTTATGGACGAAGAATTCAACCAATACGAAATCGAAGCCGACAACATCGGCGACGCGTTGAAATTCATCGTTGACGGTATGGAAGACCAATGCGAAGTTACCTTCTACGAAGGCAACCCCATTTCTGTCGAACTGCCTACTATCATCGTGCGCGAAGTCGAGTACACCGAGCCTGCCGTTAAAGGCGATACTTCCGGCAAAGTGATGAAAACCGCGCGCCTGGTCGGCGGCACCGAAATCCAAGTGATGTCCTACATCGAAAACGGCGACAAAATCGAAATCGATACCCGTACTGGCGAATTCCGCAAACGCGCTTGATTTGCCGCGTTGAAAAATGCCGTCTGAAAACGTTTCAGACGGTATTTTTTTATCTTCGCCCCAAGTTTGGATTGAAGTAGATGTTTTTTTCGTAAACGACAATACGCGTGATTTTGCCATTTTCGTCAAAATGGATGTCTAAAAACGGTTTGTCGGGATTGCGTTCACGGTTGGACAGCCGGAAGAGTGATTGGTTTTCAAGCATTTCTCCGTGTATTTTCAGATAGCCGGGCAATTGGCCGATGTATTGGAAATTGCCGCCAAGTCCGTTGTTGTGCCGGCTCGAATAGGCAGGGGTTGCCGAAACTTCAAAATAACGCGTGCGTTTCGGCTCCTCGCCTTGCCCGCGGGTTTCTTCGCTGCCCTGTGTCAGCAACAGCGTCGCTTCTCGGAGGCGGCGTTCCTGTTCCATCAAGGCATCTTGTGCCTGCCGGCTGATCGTGCGCTTTCCGTAACGCAAGTCTTCAATTGCCAGTATGATTTTCTGATGGTAGTCGGGATCTTCAGGGCGGATGTCGGGAAACAGCAGCCGCTGTATGTTGTCATAGCCACTGTCGGGTAAGCCGAAACGGGTTTCCAGTTCGTGATGGGAAAGGGCAAACAGACAGTCCGAGTCAATGTGTTCGGCGATTTGCTGCATGAGATCGTCAATGCCGGTGGCGGGGTGCAGGTCGGTGCAATTTGACGGCGGCGCGCTTTCTGCCTGCTTGACGTTATCAGGGGCGGATGCGGCCGGTTCCAAATCGGATTGGGAAGAAGCTGATGACGCGGAGGACGAAGCAGCAGATGCACCGACTTCTTTGGTTTTATCGTTTTTGCTCGGAGAACACGCGGTCAGCATGATTGCGGCAAGCCATAAGAGAAGTGATGAGATACTACTTAAATTTGCAATAGAATCTTTACAATTCATTTACAACTTATTGA
>NZ_JAGTUI010000025.1:10393-32568 GCF_018224585.1 Neisseria sp. Marseille-Q1983 | reverse complement strand
CCCCTGCCGGCAGGGGATGGCGCAGACCTTTTACAATCCGTCCCCAATATGAGCATCATCCGCAAAGGCGGCAGCTCGGGCGATCCATTGTTCCGAGGTTTGGGCGGCTCGCGCCTTGCCATCAATGCAGACGACCAGTTCGTTTACGGCGGTTGTTCCAACCGCATGGACCCGCCCACTTCTTATATCCACCCCAGCACCTTTGACGAAGTTGTCGTTACCAAAGGTCCGCAAACCGTTACCCAAGGGATGGGCTTGATCAGCGGTTCGGTTCATTTCGTCCGTAAAGATCCGACCTTCCACGAACAACCCTACTCCTTCAACGGCAGTACCACATTAGGCAGCAGCGGCAGACGCGATGCCTCCTTTGAAGCCGGTGCAGGCGGCAAATACGGTTATGCCCGCCTCAATGTCTCACATAACGAATCCGACGACTATAAAGACGGAGCAGGCAACCGCGTACATTCCAACTTCAAACGCGACGGCCAAATGGTTCAGTTGGGCGTTACCCCGACCGAAAACACCACCATCGCCGGTACATACGAACGCAGCCGCGGTAAGGCCGCCTACGCCGACCGTATGATGGACGGCAGCAAATTCGACCGCGAAGCATGGAATATCCGCATCAGCCAACGCAATATCACACCGTGGTTGAGCGAAATCGAGGCACGCTACGGTTCCAGCGAAATCGACCACGTTATGGACACCTACAGCCTGCGTACCATCCGCGACTCCTCTACCGGTATGCAGATTAAAAAAGCCAATAACCCCAAACGCCGCACCGATACCGGCAATCTCAAAGCCGTATTCGACTGGGACAACGTCAACCTTCAAACCGGCATCGACTATATGCGCGACCGCCATACCGAACGCAACGGCAATGAAAACTACGCTTCGAGTCCTTTCAAGCCTACCCAAAGTTTTGACCAACTGGGCGGCTTTGCCGAAGCGGCTTGGCAACGTACCGACAAGCAAAAACTGATTGCCGGTTTGCGGCACGACCAAGTAACAGGCACATACGAAACCAAGGCAGACTCCGATCCCCTCAAAAAAACCAAATATCCTTTGACTTCCGGCTTTTTCCGTTTCGAGCAAACAACAGGCAATACCAAATACTACGCAGGTTTAGGCATCGCCCAACGTGCGCCCGACTACTGGGAACGCAAAAAATCGGAAAACCTCCGACTCCAAAAAGAAACCAACCGCCAACTTGATGCAGGGCTGATTTGGAACAGCGGAAATTGGCACGTCTCCGCCTCTGTATTTGCAGGCAAGGTTGACGATTTCATCATAGTCGAACCAAAACCGATGACGCATCATACCGCCGGCAGCGCGTCGGCACCTAGCCATCACACGGGACACCACCACACAGGACCCACTCCGGCGACACCGGCAACAGGCGGACACTCCGGCCATCATCATGGTGCAGACTTAAGCGCACGCAATATCAATGCCACCCGTTTCGGCGGCGAACTTGAAGCCAAATGGCAGTTTGCACCAAGCTGGAGCATAGCCAGCAACCTAGCCTATACCTACGGTAAAAACCGTACAGACGGCAAACCGCTTGCCCAAACACCTCCGCTCGAATGGAACAACACCCTTGCCTTCGACAACGGCAAATTCAGCGCGGGCGCACTATGGAAACTGGTTGCCAAGCAAAACCGCTACGCCAAAGGACAGGGCAACATCATCGGTCAGGACATCGGCGCATCCGCAGGCTTTGGCGTACTTTCCGTCAATGCAGGTTGGAAATTCAATAAATACGCCACCCTGCAAGGCGGAGTGGACAACGTGTTCAACAAAACCTATGCCGAATTCGTCAGCAGGAGCGGAGGATTTGTCGATCCTGCCGCCGGTATCAAAACCACCCGCGTGAACGAACCCGGCCGCACCGCTTGGTTAAGGCTGCAAGCCAAGTTCTAAACGCTTGCATTTTAAAATGCCGTCTGAAACGAAGTCCGTTTCAGACGGCATACCTTACAAGGCGGACAACCTGCCGGCATTGCCTTTTGTTACCCGCCTCTTTAACGCATTAATATCTATATTTTAATAACAGCCGAACCAATCTTAAATACTGATTACGACGGCTGTTGTAACGGCAACATTTTGCCAAATCCCGCCGCCAAACCACCAAAAGGAAAAATCATGCATACCCCCCCCCGCACTTCACGCACCGCGCTTGCCGTATCATCCGCACTTATGCTGTTATGCGCCGCGCACGCCTCCGCCGCAGACCTTGCCGCCCTTCCGGAAATACACGTCAAAGAACCGGGGAAACAAACGGCTTCCAACTACACCATCCCCGCCTCATCTGCAGCCACAGGCATCAGGCTGACCCAGCGTGAAACACCGCAATCCCTGTCTGTCGTAACGGCAAAACAAATCGAAGACCAAGGCTTGGACAGCCTGCAGGACGTATTGAAACAAACACCGGGCGTGTTCCACAGCAAAATGGGCAACAACGTCTCCGGCCACAGCCAATTTATTTCGCGCAGTCAGGCGATTGACAGCATTTCCGTGGACGGCGCGCCCAAATTCCTTTACGAGGGTAAAGCCATCCGCCGCAGTACCAACAATCTGGACAGCACGTTGTATGACCAAGTCGTCGTCGTGCGCGGCGCAAGCGGTTTGTCCAACGGCGGTATGGGCGAACCGGGCGGTACGGTTGCTTTGAAACGCAAAAAACCGACTGCCAAGCCTGCCGTCAGCGTCGAAACCGGTGTCGGTTCGTGGAAACACTACCGCTTCGTCCTTGATGCCAATCAGCCTTTAAATGCAGACAATACCTTGCGCGGTCGCGCTATTTTGGTCAGCGACCACGGCGGCGATTACCTGCCGAACACATCGCGCCACAATCATACGTTCTACGGCATTCTGTCCTACGACCTCGCCCCTCAGACCCAATGGAATATCGGTACGGAAATACACCGTTTCCGCAATAAGGGCAGCTCGCGTTTCAGCTATCTGACGGCAGCAGGCAATAAGAAAGACGGATTCATACCGTTTGAGGCTTCGCCGCGCAGCAATTCCTCGGCAAAATGGGCTTACGGCAAAGACACCGGCGCCGAAGTATTCACGTCCCTCAGCCATGAGTTTGACAACGGCTGGAAACTGACGGGCAATTACAGCTATCTGGCAGGTAAAAGCGACATCGTTTCAGGCATTGCCGGTACATACGAAATCAATACCGACTACTCCGCGCTTTTCACTTCAGACCGCGACCGCAGCAAATACCGCGACCAGAATTTTTCCCTGATTTTGGACGGCGACTATCCGGCATTGGGCCGCTCGCACGAATTTAATGCGGGCATCAGCTATCAGGACAACAAAGAAAACCTGTCTTTCTATGAAGAAGGCGAATCGACGATTCCCGATTTGCGTAAATTTGACGGCAACATCGCCAAACCCGATATGCCGTATTCGCGCGACGGTTTTACCGATATGAAAAACCTGTCGGTTTACGGTTCGACCCGTTTCAAACTGACCGACAAGCTGGCATTAATCGGCGGCAGCCGTTTTGTGAATTGGCGATACCGTTACAGCACTGAGCGCAATAAATTCGCTTACAGCAGCCACAAACAAAACGTTTTCATTCCTTATTTGGGCGCGACTTACGACATAGCCGACAATCTGACCGCCTATGCGTCTTACACCACCATTTTCCGTCCGCAAGTGCGTTACCTGACCAAAGACGGCAAACCGCTCGAACCGCAACGCGGCAAAACCTACGAGACCGGTTTGAAAGCCTCGTGGTTTGAAGGCCGTCTGAATGCTTCTGCGTCTGTGTTTATGAACAAACGCGACCATTTGGGCGTTTATGCGGGTAGATTGCCAAACGGCGAAGAATACTACCGCTCTGCGGATAAAACGACGACCAAGGGCTGGGAACTCGCCGTCGGCGGCCGCCTGAGCGACAGATGGCTGCTTAATGCTTCCTATGCGCGTTCCAAAATCAAAGACAGCGAAGGCAAGCAACTGCATCCGTCTTATCCGGTTCATTTGTTCAAACTCTTTACCGCATATGACGTAACCGACCGTTTGAACCTGGGCGCAAACGTCAACTGGCAAAGCCGCAGCCACACGCTGGACGAATACCCGGCAAACATCAACTCTGCCGCCGCAGCCGCATTGACCCAACGCCCATACGCTACGCTGGATTTGACCGCGCATTACAAAATCGGCAAATCCACCCGCATCGGTTTGGACTTGGAAAACGTGTTTAACAAACGCTACCGCACGATGCCGGATATTCACGTTTACGGCACGCCGCGCAGCCTGACCGCAACCGTCAAACATACTTTCTAAACGGATACGGCCTGCCGTCTTGAAAGGCAGGCAGGTACCGGAAACCGTTTTAAAGAAAGAAATGCCGTCTGAAACCTTATCGTTTCAGACGGCATTTGATTGCCCGGCCGGTTATTTGTCGGTTTGGGTATCCCGTTTCAATCCACCGCCGAGCGCCTTGTACAAATCGGCAAGGTTTTCGGCGCGGGTCAGTTGTGCCGACAAAGCCGCACCCTCCGCCGAATAGCTGCTGCGCTCCGCATCGAGCAAATCAAGCGCGCCGGATACGCCGTGTTTGTAACGCAGGCCGACCAAGCGCAACGCTTCTTTAGAGGCGCGGCTTTGTTTGCTTAAAGCGTCATAGGCTTTATCCAGCTGCTCGCGCGCCGCCAATGCGTTTGCCACGTCTTGAAAGGCGGATTGGACGGCGGCTTCATAGGCAACGATTTGTGCCTGTTGGCGCAGTTTTGCCACATCGAGGTTCGCCTTGTTCGTTCCCCAGGTAAAAATCGGCAGAGTAATGGAAGGCGCGAACGACCAAATGCCGGTGCCGCTTTTGAACAGCCCGCCCAATTCGGCAGAACCCGTACCGACGGTTCCGGTCAGGCGGATGGATGGGAAAAAGGCGGCGCGTGCCGCACCGATATTGGCGTTTGCCTGTTTGAGCGCGTGTTCGGCGGCACGGATGTCGGGACGGTCGAGCAATACTTCGGAACTCAAACCGGCCGGCAGTTTTTCAACAAAAAACTGCTTGTCCAACGGCAAACCGGCGGGCAGGTCGTCGGGTATCGGTTGGTTAATCAAGGTTGCCAAGGCATTGCGCGCCTGCTCGCGGCTGCGCGCGGCATGGGCATAATCGGCTTTGGCGGATTCGATCAGGGCTTCCTGCTGACGCAGGGCGACGGCGGAAATTACGCCTGCCTTATACCGCAATTCGGACAGCTTGTAGGTTTCCTCGCGCGTTTTCAAAACACGCTGCGCCAAAGACATCGCTTCTTCGGCATAACGCTCGTTAAAATAGGCTTTGGCAACGGTGGCAATCAGGCTCAAATGTGCCGCATCGCGGTTGGCGGTGCTGGCAAAATAGCCTTGCAGTGCCGCCTCGCTGCTGCTGCGGACGCGTCCGAACAGGTCGAGTTCGTAAGATGCCGCACCCAGTCCGACATTGTAGCTACTGCTGACATTGCCGCCGCTCAAGCTGCCTTGACGCGAGCCGTTTGCATTGGCGGCAAGCGTGGGCAGGAGGTTGTTGCGCTCGATCATGTATTGTTTGCGGTAGATTTCGCTGTTCAATACGGCTGTACGCAAACTGGTATTGCGCTCGAGTGCGATGTCGATCAGCTTTTGCAGGCGCGGGTCGGCAAAATAGTCGTGCCAACCCAAATCGACCGCACGGATGCCGCTGTCGGTAGTATCGTTTTTAAACGTTTCCGCAACTTCGACTTTGGGCTGCTCGTATTGGGGAATCATGGTGCAGGCAGACAATGCAAAAGCTGCTGCAACAGAAGTCAAGGTAGTTTTCAATGTAGTATCCATAAAAAAGTCCTGATGCCGTCTGAAGCCCCGGGGCGTTCAGACGGCATTTTGCTTAATATTGTTTATCGTCCGAACCGGTGATGCCCGCTTCAGCGGCGTGTTTTACCGCCATTTCGTGTTCGTGTGCAGTTTCTTTGAAGAATTTGCGCACCACCACATAGAAAAGCGGAACAAGGAACACGGACAAAAGCGTGCCGATGAGCATCCCCCAGAATACGGTCGTGCCGATGGCGCGCTGGCTGGCGGAGCTTGCACCGCCGGCAATATACAGGGGAACCACGCCCAAAATAAAGGCGAACGAGGTCATGATAATCGGACGGAAACGCAGGCGGGCGGCTTCCAAAGCGGCTTCAACCGCGCTTTTCCCTTGCGCTTGAAGGTCTTTGGCAAACTCGATAATCAAAATCGCGTTTTTCGCACTCAAACCCATCACAGTAACGAAACCGACTTGAAAGTAGATGTCGTTGGCAAACGAGGGAACGCTGCCCAACAATCCTTCAAACAGGTTACGCCCGGTTACGCCCGCAGCCGCGCCCGCCAAGCCTAAAGGCATTACAAGCAGAACGGCCAGCGGAATAGACCAGCTTTCATAAAGTGCGGCAAGCACCAAGAAGACTGCAACGGCGGCAAGCGCGTAAAGGGCAATGGTTTGCGAACCGCCTTTTGCCTCTTCGCGCGACTGTCCGCCCCACTCCAGGCTGTAACCGCCGCCCAATTCGTCAACCATTTTTTGAACCGCCTCCATGGCCTGACCGGTGGAAACACCTGTTGCGGGCGAACCGGACAGTTCCATAGCGGGATAACCGTTGAAACGAACGCTCTGTTCCGTACCCATCTGCCACGAAACGGTGGCAATCGAAGAAAGCGGAACGGCAATGCCCGAGCTATTCGGCACAGTCAGATTCAAGATGTCGGCAGGCTGCATACGTGCCGAAGCATCCGCCTGAACCATCACGCGCTGCAAACGGCCTTGGTTCGGGAAGTCGTTGACGTAAGACGAACCCAGCGCATTTGCCAATGCAGTACGGATGCTGGCAAAAGAAATACCTTGTGCCGAAGCCGCCGAACGGTTAATGTCGATTTTCAACTGCGGCGCGTCTTCCAAACCGCCGGCACGGACGGTGCTGGGGTTAAACAAACCGCTGGTACGCATTTTCTGAATCAACTCGTTGCGTTTGGCCAGCAATGCGGCATGACCGGTATTGTTGCGATCTTGCAGGTTGATGGTCAAACCCGAACCGTTGCCCAACTCCATAATCGGAGGCGGAACGATGGCGATGCCGAAACCGTCTTTAAGCGTCCCCATCATCATACCCGTCAGCTTGCCGGCAACCGCAACGGCATCGCTGCCGGGGGTTTTACGTTCGTCCCAATCCTTAAGCATCGCAAAACCCATCGCCATATTCTGGCCGCTGCCCGAAAAGCTGAAGCCGGAAACGGTAATGATGTTTTCAATTTCAGGAATGCTTTTTGCCAATTGTGTAACTTGCGCCAGCGTCGCATCGGTACGCTCTTTGGTCGCGCCCGCAGGCAGTTGCACGCTGACCATAACGAAGCCTTGGTCTTCGGTCGGCAAGAATGAGGTCGGCAGGCGCATAAACAGGAATACGCCCACAACCGCCAAGCCGATATAAACAACCATCATACGCACAGTCTTACGCAAAACTTTGGCAACCCGGCCTTCGTAGCCGTGCGTCCAAGCAGTGAATTTTTTGTTGAACCAGCCGAAAAAGCCCTTTTTCTCTTCGTGATGCCCCTTTTGAATCGGTTTGAGCATCGTGGCACATAATGCAGGCGTGAGTGTCAGCGCAAGGAAGGCGGAGAATGCGATTGATGCCGCCATAGTCAGGGCAAACTGTTTGTAAATATTGCCCGTCGCGCCGCTGAACATCGCCAACGGTACGAACACGGAAATCAATACGGCGGTAATACCGACCACCGCGCCGGAAATCTGACCCATCGCCTTTTTGGTGGCTTCTTTAGGCGGTAAACCTTCCGCCGCCATAATGCGCTCGACGTTTTCAACCACCACAATCGCGTCATCGACCACGATACCGATGACCAAAACCATCGCAAACATCGTCAATACGTTAATCGACATGCCCATATAAGAGATGAAGGCGAAACCGCCCAACAGGGAAATCGGTACGACGATGGTCGGAATCAGCGTATAACGGATGTTTTGCAGGAAGAGATACATTACGACAAACACCAGCACCATCGCTTCGATTAAAGTGTGAATCACTTTTTCAATCGAAATTTCGACGAATTTGGAAGTATCGTAAGGGGTTTTCCAGCCCATACCCTGCGGAAAGTATTTTTCCAGCACCGCCATACGTTCTTTAACCGCCTTTGCCGTCGCCATCGCATTGCCGCTGTTGGACAGCATCACCGCCATACCGGTGGTATTTACACCGTTCAGACGGGTTGAGGAAGAATAGTCTTCCATACCCAGTCCGACCCTTGCCACATCCTTCAGGTAAACATTAGAACCGTCGGTATTGGCGCGGAGGATGACGTTGCCGAATTCTTCGGCCGTACCCAACTGCCCCTGCGCTGTTACGGTAGCCGTAACCGTCTGTCCGCGAACGGCGGGAAGCGAACCGATAGAACCCGCTGAAATCTGGACGTTCTGGGCGGACAGCGCGCTGCCGATATCGGCAAACGACAAATTGTAGTTTTGCAGTTTCTTAGGATCGACCCAAATCCGCATCGCGCGTTGCGCGCCGAACAGGCGGACCTGCCCCACGCCTTCGATACGCTGCAATTCGGGAACGATATTGCGCTGCGCGTAGTCGTTCATCTCTTCGGTTGACTGCACATCCGACGAAAGCATCACAATCATCAGGAAATTGGAACGCGCCTTGGATACGGTAACGCCGTACTGCTGGACGGTTGCCGGCAGCGTGCTCAATACTTCGGAAAGCTTGTTCTGCACTTCCACCTGCGCCAGGTTCTCGTCCGTATCGGGCGTAAAGGTCAGGCTGACGCTGCCGCTGCCGCTCGAATCGGCAGAAGTGGACAGATAATCCAAACCTTCCACGCCGTTCATATTCCGCTCGATAACGGAAAGTACGCTGTCTTCCATTACCTGCGCGGACGCACCCGGATAAGTGGCGTGCAAGGTAATGGTTGGGGCGGCAACAGACGGATATTGCGAAACAGGCAGGCTTTTAATGCCGAAAATACCCGCCGCAATAATGAAAATCGAAATAACCCACGCGAAAATGGGGCGGTCGATAAAAAATTTAGCCATCGATGCCTTCCTTATTCCGCTTCAGAAGCAGGTTTGGCTTCAGATGCCGTCTGAACGCCGGCTTGAGGGGCAGAGGCTTGGTTTTCAGACGGCATCCATTCTTTGGGCGTTACTTTTTTCGCACCCGTCATGCCGGCGATACTGATTCCTTCCACAACCACCTTGTCTCCGTCCTTCAGACCTGACGTAACAATCCAATTCGCACCCTGCTGTTGTGCAACCGTTACCTCTCGGGGTTCCATACCGCCTTGGGCGTTCACAATCATCACGGTATCTTTCGCACCGCGCGTTACCGCCTGCTGCGGCACAACAAATGCGTTGTCCGCCGCCACTTGATCCATCAGCACGCGCACATACAGGCCTGCCATCAGGATGTTCTGATTGTTCGGTACGGCGGCGCGCAGGGTAATCTGACCGGTCGATTCGTTGACGGTCGGATCGGCAAACAGCAGGCGGCCTTTTTCAGGATAAACCGTGCCGTCGTCAAACTTGATGCCGACCGCTACCGCACCGTCTGCCGCCAGCAGCTTGCCTTCGGCTATCTGCCGGCGCAGTTTCATCACTTCGGATGCAGACTGGGTAACGTTCACATACATCGGATTGGTTTGGCGGATGGTCGCCAGTACGGTCGCATCGCCAGCGTTCAGCAACGTACCTTCGGAAACTTTGGACTGGCCGATAAAGCCCGAAATCGGCGCGGTAATGCGCGAACGGTTCAGGCTGATGCCGGCGGATTTGATCGCCGCTTGCGCCGCTTTAACGCCTGCCTCGGCAGAACGTTTCGCCGTTACCGCAGCATCGTACTCTTGTTTACTGATGGCATCGGCGGAAACCAGCGGTTTGTAACGCGCCAAATCCGCATCCGCTTTGGCAAGCGTTGCCTGTGCCGTTGCCAGTTGCGCACGCGCGCTTTCCAGACCTGCTTCATAAGTGGAACTGTCAATCTGATACAGCGGCTGTCCGGCACGGACATAACTGCCTTCTTGGAACAGGCGTTTTTGAATGATGCCGCCAACTTGCGCACGGACATCGGCGGTACGCAGCGATTCCAAACGCCCCGGCAACTCGACAGTCAACGCAACGGTTTGCGGATGGACGGTTACGACACCGACGACGGGAGCCGGTGCTTCCCGACCCGCAGGCTGCCCACCCTGCGCCGCTTCATCTGCTTTGCCGCAAGATGACAGTGCCAACGCGACAGAGGCAGCCAACGCAGCCGCACGCATCGCCTTAGAAGCATAAAAAGCCATTATTTATCCTATCTGTCTGGTTTGATATAAAGGGTTTTGCCAATCAACAGGCATTCTTATTTCAGGATATAAAAACCGCCTGCTTCGCCAACCCGATGTTCAAACGGAGTGCGAAGCAGGTTTCATGGGTTTTCAAAGTTGAGATGTAGTCTCAATTTCAGGGGTGTTATTATACATACAAGATTGCACGGATACAAAGTCTTTTTTATAATCCCAACCGTCAAACCGCGCCGGAACGAAACCGCCATTATGAGAAAAACCAAAACCGAAGCCTTAAAAACCAAAGAACACCTGATGCTTGCCGCCTTGGAAACCTTTTACCGCAAAGGGATTGCGCGCACCTCGCTCAACGAAATCGCCCAAGCCGCCGGCGTAACGCGCGGCGCGCTCTATTGGCATTTCAAAAATAAGGAAGACTTGTTCGACGCGCTGTTCCAACGTATCTGCGACGACATCGAAAACTGCATCGCGCAAGATGCCGCAAATGCCGAAGGAGGGTCTTGGACGGTATTCCGCCACACGCTGCTGCACTTTTTCGAGCGGCTGCAAAGCAACGACATCCACTACAAATTCCACAACATCCTGTTTTTAAAATGCGAACACACGGAGCAAAACGCCGCCGTTATCGCCATTGCCCGCAAGCATCAGGCAATCTGGCGCGAGAAAATTACCGCCGTTTTGACCGAAGCGGTGGAAAATCAGGATTTGGCAGACGATTTGGACAAAGAAACGGCGGTCATCTTCATCAAGTCGACCTTGGACGGGCTGATTTGGCGTTGGCTCTCTTCCGGAGAAAATTTCGATTTGGGCAAAACCGCCCCGCGCATCATCGGAATGATGATGGACAACTTGGAAAACCATCCCGACCTGCGCCGGAAATAATCAAGCCTTGGTAAAAATGCCGTCTGAAAACCTTTTTGCTGTTTTCAGACGGCATTTGCCTTTCCATCCCGTCAGGCTTCTCCGGCTCCTTCCCTTTTTTCCGCTGCGGCAAGCGTGTCGGCAAGCAGGCGGACGAGGTTTTCAAACAGGGGCTGTTCGAGCGGGTTTTGGCTTGCGTTGCCGAACACGAGGGCGACTTCGGTATAGTCTTTCTGCCCTTTGCTGACTTTGTTGCCGTGGTAGGCGGTTTGGGCTTTTTTCAGGGCAGCTTCCCAATCTTGTTTTTGGGCAAACGCTTCGGCGGCGGCAAGCGAGGTTTTGGCAAAAAACGGCAGCGGGCGGTTTTGCCCGATATTGAAAAATGCCATCCATTCCGACAATAGCTGCAATGCCCTGTCTTGCGCGATTTCCGCCAATATTTCGGTTTCTCCGGATTGGACGATAAAGGTTTGCCGCGTTTCGGCTTCAGACGGCATAACGGCGCAAAATATCAGGTGTTCCAGCAGAAAAGCGATACGTTGCGGCGCATTGGGTTTGCCGTAGTCGTAAAACACTTGTCCGCATTGGTATAAATTGCTCAAACTGCCTTTCAGGATTTGTCCGTCCAACGGTATGGCGTATGAAAGCGGTGGCAGTTTGGGGCTGTTTAAAACCGCCGTGTCGATTTGTTTGGCAGCGGTTTGGAAGTCCTGCTGCCAAAGCTTGCCCAATTCCCCTGAGGGCAGGAGGCTTTCTGCCCCGATACGGGCGGCGGTTTGGGAAAAATCTTGTCCTTCGCGGCGCGCCTCGATATAGATTTCGGCGATTTGCTCGGCATGTTGCGGCTCGAAGGGTTCGGCCGGTTCCCATGCTTCGTCGATATAGGGTTCGCTCCATGAAAGCTGCTGCTGAAGCCATGCTTTGACGGGATTACGCCAAAACCGGACAAATGCCTCCTGTCCGATTTCGACAACGGGTTCGCAACTTTCGACGGGGTTGTCGAAAAAGGGTTGAGGCTGCTCTGAGGAGCATTCGAGTGCTTCGGCGTAGTCGGCACGTGTACTGAATATGCCGTCTGAACGGGAACCGGTCTGGAAATAGCGATGTGAGAAGGGTTGCAGCGGATGCTGTTCTATCCAGTTTTGTGCAAGTTGGCGGCTGTTTGTGCCGGTCATGGCGGCAACTGTGTCGATGAGTTCGCCCAACAGGGAAGACGGGGCAAGCTCTTCGTCTTTGCGGATGTCGCGCCCGATGTAGGACAAATACAGGATTTCGCGCGCGCTGATGAGGGCTTCGAGGAAGAGGTAGCGGTCGTCATCGCGGCGGGCACGGTCGCCTTTGGCGGGATGTTTGGCAATCAGGTCGAATACGGCGGCTTTGGTATTACGGGGAAAATCTCCGTCGTTCAAACCCAACAGGCAGATGACTTTGAACGGCAGGCTCCGCATCGGCACCATACTGCAAAAGGTGATGCCGCCGCGTAAAAAGCCTGCCTCGCTTTCGCTGTCGAGAAAGCGTCGGATATGGCGGATGACGGTGTGCGGCGGCAACTGTCCGACGAACCCAGCCAGAGTACTCTCTTCTTGCCATTTGACCCATTCGTTTTCGAGGTTTTGGACTGCCTTTTGGTCATCGGCCCCGGCTTGGAACAATCTGTCGAGCAAATCCCGGCAACGCGCCACCCATTCGCCGACCGTTGCGGGCTGCCGCCATATCCGTACAATATCCGACAGGGACTCGATAAAGGCGGCAAAACGTCCGAACAGGGCGGTTTGGTTCACGTCGGCATACCACGCGCTGACATCCTGCCACATCGGGTTGCCGCCTTCGGGCAGCATCCAGCCCAATATCATGCGTTCTACCGCCTGCTTCCAGGTGAACAGCTGATCCGTGCCGCCGCGCATTTCTCCGTCCAAACCCCAGTGAACGTTCAAATCGGCAACCATATCGTGCAAAAGCGGCAAATCGTCCTCGGTCAGTCCGAAACGGCGCAACACGGGCGCGGTTTCTAAAAGCACAAGCACTTTATCGACTTCAAATCGGCTTTCCAACAAGTCGAACAGGCATGACAAAGCATGAAACAGCGGTTGTCGGCGGCTGATTTTCACGTCCGAAACGGAATACGGCAATGCCTGCGCACCGGGCTGCTCCTGTCCGAACACGGTCTCGATAAAAGGCGTATAGGATTCGATGTTCGGGGTTAATACGGCGATATCATGCGGCTGCCAATCGGGATGTTCATGCAGAATTTTCAACAGTTTGTCTTTGAGTATCTGCAATTCGCGCAAAGGGCTGTGTGCGGAGACGATGCGTATCGAGCCGTCGTCCGTGTTGACGCTTCCCGCCGTTTCAGACGGCATTTTCAGGTTTTGAATATCGGTTTGCAGGGCGTGCAAAAGCGTATCGCGCCCGCCTTCTTCAAACACCGGCATTTCTCCTTCTATTTCCATTTCGTTCAAAAAGTCGAAAAAGTCGCGCCCCTGCTTGCCCAATGAAGCGAGCAGAGGATGCCCTGCCTGAGTTAAATCGGGATCGCCGCCGCCTTTGAGGATTTGCGCCGCTTCGATGACATTGCCCCAATACATCCCGCTCGGATTGAGTGCGAACACGAACACATCGCAATGTTCGGACAGCTTGTGCAAAAGCTGAAGATACATCGGTGCCATCGTGGAAATGCCGAAAACGAAATAACGCTCGGGCAGCTTATCACTGCTTAAAGATTCCAACAGCTTTTCCCACAACGCGACACGGTGCGGCGCGCTTTGCCTGCCGTCGTCGAGGTAACGCCACAGTTTGGACTGCCAGATTTCGTCGTCGCCCAAACCGAGCAGCCTGCCCTGCTGCCAAGCGTCTATCCACTGAGGACGATAGACAAGGTATTGGTCGAATATGTCTGCAAGCTGGCCAGCAAGCTGATAATCTGCCGATTCGCCGCTGCCCAGATAGTCTTGCAGCACATTCCTCACATCTTCAAATTCTGCCGTATTCCGAAATGCCTCGCTGCGGAACAAATCCAGCAGCCGCCAGCGCATGACTTCGGGTGCAAACGGGCTGAGTTCCGGAATACCGGGAATCAGTTTTTTCATCAACTTCCACGTCAGGCCGGCGGGCAGGCTGAACGCCAAATTCGCCGCCACGCCCAAATCGCGGGCGAGGCAGGTATTGAGGTAGCGGCGCATCCCCTGACTCTGCACAATAATCTGTTCGGGCTGTAAAGCCGATTT
This sequence comes from Neisseria sp. Marseille-Q1983, assembly GCF_018224585.1. Lineage (NCBI taxonomy): Bacteria > Pseudomonadati > Pseudomonadota > Betaproteobacteria > Neisseriales > Neisseriaceae > Neisseria > Neisseria sp. Marseille-Q1983. The sequence goes on along the minus strand of NZ_JAGTUI010000025.1, from coordinate 18,157 downwards.
CAGCGGTTTGACTTTTTGAATGCGGGCAAACAGTGCCGCCAGCGTTTCAAGACGGTTGGATTGATACAGATAAAACATGATTTCAAACAGAAGCTGTGGTCAAGTATTCGGGATTATATAGCCTTTCCCCCGCCCGCCTTCAAACAAAATGCCGTCTGAACGCTTCAGACGGCATTTGGTCATTTAAACCATTTCCTCAAAACAGGAATCCGCGACAGCAGCAAGGTATCCAGCAGCCAAATCACGGCAATGGCAAGCAGTGCGGTTGGGAAGATCAATGCGATTGCCAATAGCGGCAATGCCATTGCCCACCAAACCGGCAGCTTGATTTTTTGCGCCGGCGGAACCATGCCCACCGCTCCGGTCGGACGGCGTTTCCACCACATCACGCAGCCGCTGATGCCGATAAAAATCACGGCAAGGCAGAACAAGACGTTTGCCAACACGCTCCACCAGCCCAGAGTACCCATATGCAGCGCAATGCTTGCCGCCATAAATTTGCCGAACGGGTTGTAATCGTCAAAACGGATGTCGGCAAGAATCTTGCCGCTGTACTGGTCGATATGCACCGTGCGGTCGGCAAACGGGCTGATCATGTCGTAACTCATAGAATCCTGCGACAAAGTCCATACGCCGTCCTCGCCTTTGGGCAAATTCAACTGATAACGCCCTTTGAAACCGATTTCCCGCGCAAAACGGTCAACCGTTTCCAACGTCATCGGCTCGTCGGGGTTAATGCCGTCTTTGCCCACAGTCGTCCCTGAAACAGGCATAGGCGTAAGCTCCAAAATCCACGGCACTTCCTTAACCTTGCCGTCATTCAATACCTCGCCGTGGGTCGGCACGACTGAAACAGGGTTCGGTTCGACACCCCATTTGCCTGCCGGGAACTGACTCCAAGCCTGCACGAACTTGCCGCCCCAAATACCTGCCCAAGCAATTCCGGACAGACAGAACAACAGCAAAATCAACGACGCCCAAGTTCCAAACGAACCATGCAGATTCCGCCACCAAGAACGCGCCCTGCCTTTTGACGGCAGCAGCATCGCCTTGATGCCGCGCCGTTTCACCCACCAAAGGTACAAGCCGCTGACAACCATAATAATGGTCAGTGAAGCTGCCGTTTCCAAAAGATAATCGCCTGCCGCACCGAGCATCATATCGCCGTGGATTTCATCCATAGTGTGATACCAACCCTGATTGCGCGGCATGGTGTTGACCACTTTTGCCGTATAAGGATCGACCGCAACCATGGTTGCCTTACCTTCATTGTTGACACGGAACACAGCAACCATATCATCAGCACGCGGTGCAATATATTGGACGACAGATGAAGTCTCCGGATTAACGGCACTGCGTGCCGCTTCTGCCTGAACAGATAGAGGTTGTACCGTTGCCTGCGGCACAACATGAATCCGCTCACCCTCCTTGCCGGTAATATTGGCAAACAACAGCATACCCAAACCTGTAACGGCAAGCAGGGTCAAGAAGGGCATAACCAACAAACCGGCATAAAAATGCCACCGCCAAACGGTCAGATAACGCCGGTTGGTCTGATTGCCGGCTTCAGTCTTGATTTGTGTATCCATTAATCGTCCTTTTGAAATTAGGGCTATCTTGATGATGCGCGATTATAAACAATAAAGACTAATTCTTTATGACTAAAATCAATATTTTTCGCAACATATGAAAAAAGATTCAATTTTGAAGAAACAAACCTATATGCCGTCTGAAAGCATCAAACAATGCTGTCCGACACCCAGTTGCACCATTCTTTAAACCATACAAAAATATCAGTCGGTCTGACCGCTTAAGCATCAAAATCCCCACTTTCAGACGGCATAAATCAAAAACAGGATTTCCGTTCAAAATAAAAAATCCGGATTCGATATGAATCCGGATTTCTACATCCGACAAAGTCGGAAAACAACGGTTAGAATTTGCCGCCTGACTGGTTGACCATATAGTCAACCGCAGCTTTGACCTCATCATCGCTCAAATCGCCGCGACCGCCTTTTGCGGGCATCGTATTGAAACCTTCGATTGCGTGTTTGTGCAACGTGTCCTTGCCTTTTTTGATGCGGTCGGCCCAGTCGGCTTTGGTGCCTACATGGGGAATACCTGGAATTGCATTGCCGTGGCAGGCGGCACAAACGGTTTCATAAACCTGTTTGCCGTCCACTTTGGCAGCAGGTGCGGCTTTTTCCTCGGCTTTAGGTTCTACTACGGCAGGTTTGGCTTCAGAAGCGGCTTGTGCTGCTTCTGCAGAAGCAGAGGCTGCGGGTTCTGCTGCCGGTGCGGGAGTCGGTGCAGGCTCGGTTTTTTTCACCGGAGCTTTACCGTCTTTATTGGAAAGACCCCATACATAAGCAGTCATAATATGCAGTTTGTCTTTATCCAAGAAACGTCCCCAAGCAGGCATTTGGCTGCTGCGTCCGTTGGTAATGGTTTCGATAATGGATTTTTGCGTACCGCCCCACAACCATACGTCATCAGTCAGGTTCGGACCCAAACCTTGGATACCTTGTCCCTTATCTCCGTGGCAAGTGAAACAGTTGGCAGGCGGACCGCTGAACAAGGCTTGTCCGCGCGCGGCACGTTCCTCATCATACTGACCTTTGGGTTTTGAAAGAGACATCACATAATGGGCAACGTCTTTTACGCCTTCCTCACCTAAAGCAGGACCCCATGCAGGCATGGTAGCAACACGGCCTTTTTCGATGGTCTCGTGGATTTTATCGGGATCACCTCCCCACAGCCAATCGCTATCGGTCAGGTTGGGGAAGCCTTTGGAACCTTTGGCATCAGAACCGTGACACTGGATACAATAAGTGTTAAACAGGTTTTGGGCGATTTGCTTGGCCTGTGGGTCTTTTGCCACTTTTTCAATCGGCATATCCGCAAACTTGGCATACAGTTTACCGTATTGCTCATCGGCTTTTTTGACCTCTTTTTCATATTGGTTGTGGCTGGTCCATTTCAGCAGGCCTTTGTAGTCGCCGACACCCGGATACATAACCAGATAACCAATACCGAACAACCATGTCAAAACATACAGCCAAAACCACCAGCGCGGCAGCGGGTTGTCGTATTCGGCAATACCGTCCCACTCATGGCCTGTAGTTTGTACTTCTTCGCCTTTTTTCGGGCGTTTGACAACATTTTGAGACAGCAGCAGCCAAGCCAAAGCGATAAAGCTCAGTAAGACAATAACTGCAATATATATATTCCAGAAGTTACTGGTAAATTGGGATGTTGTGTTCATTGTTTTGCTCCGTTATCACAATATTAACGGTTTTCGCTTTTCTTATCTTGCACATCTTGGTTTTCATCAAAAATGCTGTTTGCGGCATCATCGTAGTTTTTCTTATTCCGCCTGTTGAAGACGATATAGAGTACCAACAGGAAACAGATAAAGATCCATACCGTGAAAAGAGCGCGAATACCGTTAATATCCATGATGTTACCTTACGTTTTTCAAAGCCAGACCCAATCCTTGCAGATAGGCGACTACAGCATCCAGCTCGGATTTGTTTGCCAAAGCCTCAGGCGCTTTCGCAATTTCCTCATCACTGTAAGGAGTACCTACTTTACGCAAAGCCTTCATGTTGGCAACGGTTGCATCGACATCGACTTTATTGCGTGCAAGCCATGGGAATGCCGGCATATTGGACTCAGGCACGACATCACGGGGATTCAGCAGGTGGATACGGTGCCATTCGTCGGAATAGCGACCGCCTACACGTGCCAAATCAGGACCGGTACGTTTGGAACCCCATTGGAAAGGATGGTCGTAAACCGACTCTCCGGCAACAGAGTAATGACCGTAACGCTCGGTTTCCGCACGGAACGGACGAATCATTTGCGAGTGGCAGTTGTAACAGCCCTCACGGATGTAAATATCGCGTCCGGCAACCTGCAAGGCATTGTAAGGCTTCACGCCCGGAGCCGGCTGTGTTGCCGCCTTGGTAAAGGCCAAGGGCACAACTTCAATCAACAGACCGACACTGACTACAAGCAGCGTGAACACAATCAGAACACCGATTTTTTCTTCAGCCAATTGTTGTAATTTCATTTTGGTAGCCTATCTTTCTTAGTATTTTAGTGGTGCTGTGTTTGGGAAACCGCAGGGATTTCGGCATCGACTGCTTTACCACCGATGGCTGTGCGGTACACGTTGTACGCCATAATGCACATACCACTCAGATACAATAAACCACCTGCAAAACGAATCATGTAGTAAGGCATGGTGCGTTTTACGGATTCGACAAACGAGTAGGTCAGCGTACCGTCATCGTTCAAAGAACCCCACATCAAACCCTGCATCACGCCGGCAATCCACATCGCGGCGATATACAGAACCACGCCGATGGTCGCAATCCAAAAATGCGCCTCTACCAGTTTGGTGCTGTGCATCTGTTCTTTGCCGAACAGACGGGGAATCATGTAATAGACGGAACCGATGGTTACGAAGCCTACCCAGCCCAACGCACCCGCATGAACGTGCGCGACAGTCCAGTCCGTATAGTGGCTCAATGCATTGACCGTTTTAATCGACATCATCGGACCTTCAAAGGTAGACATACCGTAGAAGGACAAGGATACAATCAGGAATTTAAGAATTGGGTCAGTACGCAGTTTGTCCCACGCGCCGGACAAGGTCATGATGCCGTTAATCATACCGCCCCAAGAGGGTGCAAACAGAATCAAAGACAGAACCATACCCAAAGATTGAGTCCAGTCAGGCAGCGCAGTGTAGTGAAGATGGTGCGGACCCGCCCACATATAGGTGAAGATCAGCGCCCAAAAGTGAACGACAGACAAGCGGTAGGAATAAACGGGGCGACCTGCTTGTTTGGGGACGAAGTAGTACATCATACCCAAGAAGCCGGCAGTCAGGAAGAAGCCTACGGCGTTATGACCATACCACCATTGAACCATGGCATCGATTGCACCTGAATAAACAGGATACGATTTCATCAAACCGGCCGGGATGCTGATGTTATTGACAATGTGCAAAAGTGCGACCGCCAAAATAAAGCCGCCGTAGAACCAGTTGGCAACGTAAATATGTTTCACCTTGCGTTTGGCAATCGTACCGAAGAATACAATGGCGTATGCAACCCAAACCAAAGTAATCAGAATGTCAATCGGCCATTCCAGTTCGGCATATTCCTTACCTTGGGTCCAACCCATAGGGAAGCTGACGGCGGCGGAAACGATTACCGCCTGCCAACCCCAAAAGGTAAATGCCGGCAGCCAGCCGCCGAAAAGACGGGTATTACAAGTACGTTGGACAACGTAGTATGATGTGCCAATCAGACCGCAGCCGCCAAATGCGAAAATAACCGCATTAGTGTGCAGCGGACGCAGGCGGCCGAAGTGGAACCAAGGTCCGATATTAGACAAATCGAGGGCGGGAGCAAACAGTTGGGCTGCGACGATAACGCCGACCAACATGCCCACGATACCCCAAACTACAGTCATGATGGCGAACTGGCGCACCACTTTGTAGTTGTAAGTTTGTGTGTCCATGAGAGTCTCCATGAATTATGGGAATAAAAATTTTTTATCCTGCCCACCTTTGCAACCTCTTAAGGTACAACTTGGGCAAGCGTAATTTTTTCTAAATTTAACATATCTGCCTTATTACGCCAAGCGGAATTACATTTGCAACATAAAGGAAAATTTTTCTTAAATTCATTCTTATTATATATAAATCATATTGTTATAATAAATTGCAACCAGTTTGACATTGCTTTGTTTTTCAAGCCTCCTTTTTTATAACACTTTATTGATGTAGATTAAGCTGCATTTTAAAGACATTTTATCAATAATATTTAACGATATATTTAATAGCCATGATTAATTATGAAATTGCCCCCTCCCCTCTAGACCATGAATGGCACATCCTGCTGACATTCACACAAGATGATGATTTTCCTATAGAAATAAGCCTGCCAAACTGGGTTCCGGGCAGCTATCTGATTCGGGATTTTTCCCGCCACATCACTTCTATCCATGCATCCTGTAACGGCACGTCCATGCCGCTCGAACAAATTGCAAAAAACCGCTGGCGTACCGCCGCCGTACGCGGCGAGTGGCAAATCCGCTACACCGTATATGCATTCGATTTGTCGGTTCGAGGTTCTTTCCTGACAATAGAACGCGGTTTTTTTGACGGATTGTGCCTGTTTTTGAAAGTCGAAGGAACGGAAACGCTGCCGCACCGCTTGGAATTGACAGGCATTCCACCCGAATGGCGTATTGCCACAACGCTGCCGGAAACAGGGAGGTTTGTCTTTCAGACGGCATCTTATGCCGAATTGATTGACCGACCTGTCGAGATGGGCTTGATTGAATTTTTAGATTTTGAGGCAGCAGGCATTCCGCACACGATTGCCTTAAGCGGCATCTATCCCGATTTCGACCGCGACAGGCTGGTTTCGGACATCAAAAAAATCTGCGAAACAGAACTGGCAATGTTTTCCTCCCCTGCCCCGTTTCAAAAATATTTGTTCCTGCTCCACGTCGGCGACCATATTTACGGCGGTTTGGAACACGCCGACAGCACCGCCCTGCTCGCCGACCGCCACAGCCTTCCGCCGTACAGGATGACCGATGCCGACGATGCCTACACCACATTGCTCGGACTTTTCTCCCACGAATATTTTCACGCGTGGAACGTCAAATCCATCAAACCTGCCGCATTCGCCCCTTATGACCTCGACAAAGAAAACTATACCGAACAACTATGGGCATTCGAAGGCATTACATCCTATTACGACGATTTGTTTTTGGCACGCAGCCGCACCATCTCGCCCGAATCTTATTTAAACCTGCTGGCACAAGGTATTACGCGCGTACAACAAACCTGCGGCCGTTTGAGGCAGACCTTGGCGGAATCGAGTTTTACCGCATGGAACAAATTTTACAAACCGGATGAAAACAGCCCCAACGCCATCGTCAGCTACTACCAAAAAGGCGCGCTTGCCGCATTGTGCCTTGATTTACTGATACGGAACAAAAGCGGCGGCAGACATTCTCTCGATACGGTAATGGACAAACTCTATCGGGAGTGGGCGGATACGCGCACGGGCATTCCGGAAAAACACTGGCAAATCCGCTGTCAGGAAATAACCGGCTTGGATTTAGAAGATTTTTTCCAAAAAGCGTTATACAGCACCGAAGATTTGCCTCTTGCCGAATGCCTGGCAACCGCAGGCGTGGGACTGACCTTCCTGCCTCTTCCCCGACAACACGGCGGCGGATACGCGGAACACATCTGCCTCGTCCCGCCGACAGGCGATTTCGGCGCACGTTTCAAACAAAACGCCGACCACATCGTCCTGACCCATGTCTTCAACGGCGGCAGCGCGGAATCTGCGGCACTGTGCCCGCAAGACAAAATCATTGCTTTAGACGGTTATGCCTGCACCGACTTTGCCGCACAATGGGTCCGATACCACGTCAATGCAAAAATCAATATCCACTTCTTCCGTTCCGGCATATTGCGTCAAACCGTCTTGACGGTTCAGGCAGCGGCGGCGGATACTGCCATCCTACATATCACAGACCGCAACCTGTTGGAAAACTGGTTGTTCGGTTAAACTTTCAGACGGCATTGCACACAAAATGCCGTCTGAAAACCAACCGCAAAGCAAAGGAAACAAAATGGCCATTCTGAAACTTGACGAACACCTCTATATTTCTCCGCAACTGACCAAAGCCGATGCGGAACAAATCGCGCAACTGGGCATCAAA
>NZ_JAGTUI010000025.1:0-10294 GCF_018224585.1 Neisseria sp. Marseille-Q1983 | reverse complement strand
TTTCTCCGCAACTGACCAAAGCCGATGCGGAACAAATCGCGCAACTGGGCATCAAAACCGTCATCTGCAACCGCCCCGACCGCGAAGAAGAATCGCAACCCGACTTCGCCCAAATCAAACAGTGGCTGGAACAAGCAGGCGTTACCGGATTTCATCACCAACCCGTTACCGCCCGCGACATCCAAAAACACGATGTCGAAACCTTCCGACAACTCATCGGACAAGCCGAATATCCCGTCCTTGCCTATTGCCGGACCGGTACGCGCTGCTCGTTGCTGTGGGGCTTCCGTCGGGCGGCAGAAGGTATGCCGGTTGACGAAATCATCCGCCGCGCCCAAGCGGCAGGCGTAAATTTGGAAAACTTCCGCAGCCGTTTGGAAGAAGCAGCGATCAAACCATAAAACCGACCGATACAAAAATGCCGTCTGAAAGGCTTTCAGACGGCATTCGTTCAAACGTCAAACTTTATTGCGCCTTGGTTTCGGTTACAAAACCGATTTTGGTAATCCCTGCCTGACGGGCGGCCTCCAACGCTTTGTTTACATAAACGTATTCCACCGCCTTGTCTGCCGCAATTGCCACAATCACGTTTTCATTCTGCTCCTTGGCGGCTTTCAGACGGCTTTCCACTTCCCCGATTTCCACTTTGCTTGCAGAATCTCCGCCGACATAATAACCACCGTTTGCATCAATCGTCAGGCGCAAGGGATCTTTAGGCTGTTTATCCTGCTTGTTTGCCTGCTCGGACGCGGTCGGCAATTCCAAAGGAATGGAATGCGTCAGTACCGGCATGGTAATCATAAATACAATCAGCAAAACCAGCATCACGTCCACCAACGGCGTAACGTTGATATCGGACATCGGCGAGTCATCGCCGGAATTCATCGAACCGAATGCCATTTCATTAATCCTTTTGGTTCAACAGGCGGACATGCAAATCATGCGCCATCGCATCCAAATCCTGAGTCAGCGTCTTCGCACCGCGGTTGAGGAAGTTGTACGCCAACACAGCAGGAATCGCCACAAACAGACCCGCCGCAGTAGAAACCAATGCCTCGCCGATCGGACCGGCAACCGCCGCAATACTCATCTGTCCGCTTTGTCCGATATTGATCAGGGCATGGTAAATCCCCCAAACCGTACCAAACAGACCGATAAACGGTGCGGTCGCACCGATGGAGGCAAGCGCGGTCATACCATAATCAAAGCGACGCATAATCTGAGCCATACTGTTGCGGATTTGAATGACCAAATACTCATTCAACGGCAGTGCCTGAGCCAATTTGGAAGCTTCATTTTGACGGTAGTTGCGGTACGACTGCAATGCCTCTTGCACCAGTTTGGACAGGGGAGCGTCAACGGCACGCACTTTTTCAAGCGCATCGTTCAAAGACAAAGTATTGCTCATATGCTGCTTAACAACCGTATTGCCTTTGCGAGCCTGATACAGCTTAATGCTGCGTAAGACAATCAGACACCATGTTACGATACTCATCAGCAACATCAACACAAACACACCGATCAGGACGACATCGCCTGATTCAAACACTAATTTCAAATCCATAATGATTCCAAAACTGATAAAAACAAATCAAAAATCCAAGCTGCCGCAAACTGCCGCGACAACAGCCTAATTCAATTCAAATTTAACGGGGACTTTAAACTCCGTCCAAGCATTGGCTTGAAAATGCCCGTTTTGCGCCGCCTTGCGTGCTGCATTGTCCAAACGGGAAAAACCGCTGCTTTTCACCACTTTGACGGACTCGACATGACCGCCCGGAGATACCATCACACTCAGGACAACCGTACCCTGTTCATCGTTTTCCATAGAAAGCGTAGGATAAGGCGGTCGCGGAATACTGCCGTTGGCACGCAGGGGATTGCCTTTACTGCTGCCGGCACCTGTTCCGCCGCCGCTGCCGCCGGTTCCTTCCCCATGCTCGCCTTTGGCTCCGCCGCTGCCTTTACCGCTGCCTTCTCCGCGCCCCGTTCCGTCACCTTTGGTACCGGTTCCCTTACCTTCTCCCCCGCCGTGCTCGCTGCCGGCTTTGGCGGAAGTATTGCCGGGATATTCGGCAGGTTTTTCAGACGGCTTCTCTACCGTTTTCTCAACCGGTTTGGGAGTCGGCTTCACTTCCGGCTTAGGCTCGGGCTTCGGTTTTTCTTCAGGCTTCGGCTTTTCCTTGGGCTGCCGGATATCCGCATCCGCCTTTTTTGTAACCACCGGCTTCAAAACCGGTTTGGGCGGCTCGACAGGTTTGGGCGGTTCGGGTTCGGGTTGCGGCTCGGGCGCGGCAGGCGCACCTGCGCCCTCGGGCGTACCGTCCCCTCCGCCAAAGTCGCCCAAATCGACAAATTCGATAACATTTCCGGACTCGGTCACAGGCAGCTTATGCGCCTGCCAGAGCAATGCCACCATTGCCAAATGCAGCAGTGCGACGGAAAACACGACTGCGGGGGTTAAAATTCGTTCTTTATCCATAATTCGGGCATAATAATAGCAACAATTCCTATTTGCAACCTATTTTTATCATTCGCCTTTATATGAATACTGTTTTTATATTCACAAAATCCATATTGAAACAATATATTATGATAAATTCTCAGATGCCTGCGGACAAATGGGGCGGCTCTGCCTGTTTTCCCGTTCCAACAAAATCGGGTTAAATGATATATTGCCGCCTTTATCCGGCAGCCAGTTGCGGCTGCGTACCAACCTTTATAAAGGAAAATTATGTTTCGGAACTTTGACTTGGGCGTGTTCCTGCTTGCCGTCCTGCCCGTACTGCTCGCCATTACCGTCAGGGAGGTGGTGCGCGGCTATACGGCGCGCTACTGGGGAGACAACACTGCCGAACAATACGGCAGGCTGACACTGAACCCCCTGCCCCATATCGATCCGGTCGGCACAATCATCGTGCCGCTGCTTACTTTGATGTTTACGCCCTTCCTGTTCGGCTGGGCGCGTCCTATCCCTATCGATTCGCGCAACTTCCGCAACCCGCGCCTTGCATGGCGTTGCGTTGCCGCGTCCGGCCCGCTGTCGAATCTGGCGATGGCTGTTCTGTGGGGCGTGGTTTTGGTGCTGACTCCGTATGTCGGCGAGGCGTATCAGATGCCGCTGGCTCAAATGGCAAACTACGGTATTCTGATCAATGCGATTCTGTTCGCGCTCAACATCATCCCCATCCTGCCTTGGGACGGCGGCATCTTCATCGACACCTTCCTGCCGGCGAAATATTCGCAAGCGTTCCGCAAAATCGAACCTTATGGGACGTGGATTATCCTGCTGCTTATGCTGACGGGCGTATTGGGTGCGTTTATTGCACCGATTGTGCGGCTGGTGATTGCGTTTGTGCAGATGTTCGTCTGACTGGCTTTCAGACGGCATAAACGTTCCAAAAAACGCGGCAGGACATATTGCCCTGCCGCTTTTTTTTGGTTTTACAATGCCCTGTCGAAATAAAGCGGCACGCCCGATTTTTCACTCATACCGATTAAATAACCCATCGTTTTCCGAGGGAACGCTATTCCGCGCACCACGGTCAGATTCCTCAAAACGGGAAAAACCAAAATATCCTCCATACCGATTCCGCCGTTGATGCCGTCTGAAGTACCGTCCATCAGATTCTCCAACTCTTGCAAATCTGCGTTTATCCGTTCGAGGTATTGGGCGGTTTTGTTCAAATTGGTGGAGAAGCTGCCGATGCTTTTCTCTTTTTTGTCCGTGAAATATTTAACCGCTTCGGCAGTAGCGAACTCGGGCAGCCCGATTTTGATTACGCGCGGCTGCACCAGTTTGTTGTTGTATCCGTCCACCTTGTCCAGCCACGCCTGTATCTCGGGGCGGACTTCGTCTTTCAGACGGCCTTCGCGGTCGAAATGGCGCACAATGTCCAAACTCTCGCCCATAAACGAACCGTCCTCTTTTTGCAGGACGGGTACTTGTTTCGCACCGATCATACCGATCGGCGTTGCCTCGTCGTCGTTTGCCAGCACGGCTTCTTCAACGTCCGCGCCCAACAGCCCCGCCGCCATCCGCGCACGCACGCAAAACGGGCAATGGTCGTAAATATACAGTTTCATCAAAATATTCCTCGTCAACCTGTCGGTACCGGCTACCTTAACACCCCGCGCCGCCTGGAACAAGTTTATAGTGGATTAAATTTAAATCAGGACAAGGCGACGAAGCCGCAGACAGTACAGATAGTACGGCAAGGCGAGGCAACGCCGTACTGGTTTAAATTTAATCCACTATATCTTCCCGCCTATGCACCGTAAATCAATAAGCTGTTACAATAAACTCGTTTTTAGCGGAACGAAAAGACACCATCATGACCGCCATCAGCCCGATTCAAGACACGCAAAGCGCGACTCTGCAAGAATTGCGCGAATGGTTCGACAGCTACTGCGCCGCGCTGCCGGACAACGATAAAAAACTTGTCTTAGCCGCCCGTTCGCTGGCGGAAGCACATTACCCCGCCGATGCCGCCACGCCGTATGGCGAGCCGTTGTCCGACCACTTCCTCGGCTCGATGCAAATCGTCAGCGAACTCGACCTCTTGCCTGATGCCGTTGCCGCTACGATTTTGTCCGACATCGGCAAATACGTTCCCACTTGGCACGAATTGGTTTCCGAACGCTGCAACAGCACCGTCGCCGAGCTGGTCAAAGGTGTGGACGAAGTGCAGAAGCTCACCCACTTCGCCCGTGTGGACAGCCTTGCCACGCCGGAAGAACGCGCCCGGCAAGCCGAAATTATGCGGAAAATGCTGCTGGCGATGGTTACCGACATCCGCGTCGTGTTGATCAAACTGGCGATGCGTACGCGCACCCTGCAATTTTTAAGCAACGCCCCCGACAGCCCCGAAAAACGCGCCGTCGCCAAAGAAACCCTCGACATCTTCGCCCCGCTCGCCAACCGTTTGGGCGTGTGGCAGCTCAAATGGCAGCTCGAAGATTTGGGCTTCCGCCATCAAGAACCCGAAAAATACCGCGAAATTGCCCTGCTTTTGGACGAAAAACGCACCGAACGCCTCGAATACATCGAAAACTTCCTCAATATCCTGCGTACGGAACTCAAAAAATACAATATCCACTTTGAAGTCGCCGGCCGTCCGAAACACATCTACTCCATTTACAAAAAAATGGTGAAGAAAAAACTCAGCTTCGACGGTCTGTTCGACATCCGCGCCGTGCGGATTCTGGTTGATACCGTCCCCGAGTGTTACACCACGCTGGGCATCGTCCACAGCCTCTGGCAGCCCATCCCCGGCGAGTTCGACGACTATATCGCCAACCCCAAAGGCAACGGCTATAAAAGTTTGCACACCGTCATTGTCGGCCCGGAAGACAAAGGCGTGGAAGTACAAATCCGCACCTTCGATATGCACCAATTCAACGAATTCGGTGTCGCCGCCCACTGGCGTTACAAAGAGGGCGGCAAAGGCGATTCCGCCTACGAACAGAAAATCGCCTGGTTACGCCAACTTTTGGACTGGCGCGAAAACATGGCGGAAAGCGGCAAGGAAGACCTCGCCGCCGCTTTCAAAACCGAGCTTTTCAACGACACGATTTATGTTTTGACCCCGCACGGCAAAGTCCTCTCCCTGCCCACGGGCGCGACCCCCATCGACTTCGCCTACGCCCTGCACAGCAGCATCGGCGACCGCTGCCGGGGGGCGAAAGTCGAAGGGCAAATCGTGCCGCTGTCCACCCCGCTTGAAAACGGACAGCGCGTCGAAATCATTACCGCCAAAGAAGGGCATCCTTCCGTCAACTGGCTCTACGAAGGCTGGGTCAAATCCGGCAAGGCAATCGGCAAAATCCGCGCCTACATCCGCCAGCAAAACGCCGACACCGTGCGCGAAGAAGGCCGCGTCCAGCTCGACAAACAGCTTGCCAAACTCACGCCCAAGCCCAACCTGCAAGAGCTTGCCGAAAACCTCGGCTACAAAAAACCCGAAGACCTCTACACCGCCGTCGGACAAGGCGAAATTTCCAACCGCGCCATCCAAAAAGCCTGCGGCACGCTGAACGAACCGCCACCCGTGCCCGTCAGCGAAACCACCATCGTCAAACAGTCCAAAATCAAAAAAGGCGGCAAAAACGGCGTACTCATCGATGGCGAAGACGGTTTGATGACCACGCTTGCCAAATGCTGCAAACCCGCGCCGCCCGACGATATTGTCGGCTTCGTTACCCGCGAGCGCGGCATTTCCGTCCACCGCAAAACCTGCCCCTCTTTCCGACACCTCGCCGAACACGCACCTGAAAAAGTGCTGGACGCAAGTTGGGCGGCGTTGCAGGAAGGACAAGTGTTCGCCGTCGATATCGAAATCCGCGCCCAAGACCGCTCCGGGCTTTTGCGCGACGTATCCGACGCACTCGCCCGCCACAAACTCAACGTTACCGCCGTGCAAACCCAGTCCCGCGACTTGGAAGCCAGTATGCGGTTCACGCTCGAAGTCAAACAGGTCAACGACCTCCCGCGCGTCCTCGCCGGCCTCGGCGATGTCAAAGGTGTATTGAGCGTTACCCGGCTTTAAATACAAAAATGCCGTCTGAAAGCCGTATAACGCTTCAGACGGCATTTTGATTGCCGGTTTTTTTTAGCCTGACCAACATTTTCCGTCAGTTCCCATACGAACCAAAACCTTCATAAGTACAATCATTTTTTTGTGCAATACCAAATAACGTAGTTTCAATAGCTAAAATGTTTTCAAGGGAAGGGATGATATTGACGGAACAATAGCAAGTCCACATCCCTCCGAATTCATCTTGTTCAATACTGATTTGAAAATCTTGCCGATAAGAAATGATTTGACTTTCTATTGATTGCAGATTCTTTTGAGAACCATCTATAAAAAACTCTATTATCATCGATTTTGTCAAATCAAACCCTAGTTCTTGATATTGTTTCAGTACATCTGAAGTAGATTTTTTGTCAATTATCATTTAATAGCAACTCATCAAACCATACGTCTTCATAACCGTTTTCCCCAATTAAAAAACGGTAACCGGGCGGAAGTGTCAAAAAGGGGATGATTTCGGGTCGCCATATTTGCAAATGGAAAGTATGCAAGGGCAGGAAAAAATTTTTATTATAGAGAAGTTTTCACCGGCCCAGATATACCAACCGTTAGTATCACCTTTGGGACGGTGCCTTAACCCGTTAATCGGATACAGGTTTGCCTGTTTGACATTTTCAGCAACACCGATTTTTGAAACATCGGAAACAGGATATATTTCTGTATTATATTTTTTACAAATTATTATTTGTTCATTTTTTATTCCCATTACTCAGTTTCCTTTTCTGTTCTTTTGAATATTGGCTTAATCTCCCTCCTTGTTTTGCAGAACAAGTCGGACATTGCGATTGTACTGATTCAATTGCCACGGTTTCATCTTGCTTCGTCTTTGGCAAGGATACGGGCAATAATTTTTCATCCGTCTGCCGTTTTGACTAAAACACCGACGTATAAGGGACGGAGATAGGATTTTTGAAGAACTCAGCTCCCAGTATCCTGTTCCATTCATCAGAATGCCGTCTGAAAAGCCCAAACTTGTTTCAGACGGCATCGGATTGCCGAATTTTCATCCGGCCTGTCAGACAGTACTCGCACGATTTATATCTAAATAATCAATACCCGCTTCATCGAATTTCGTTTCCAATTCTTCTATCAAATGAGTATCTAGAAAAAGCCTCTCTTGATGAGTAATCGGCAATAACCAGAAAAATCGGACATTATCCATATATTCCAACTCTTGCCCATAAGGATAAGGCAGAGAAATCAGAAAATGCTGAAAGGATGATTGCTCAACCCACGGTCTGCCGATATTGACCGTTTTTCCTAATTGAAATCGATCGGGATAATGCATACTTGCCGATGCCAGCATTGCCAAGGTCTCAATATGTTCGGGCGTTTCAAACGGGCTGACGATAAAAAACTCCTGCCCTAAAAATGGACCTATTCCAGAGCTGACATAAACCCAGGGCTCATCTTCATGATTAGGAATCACTTGGAAAACTTGGAAATCGGGAAGTTCTTCAACAACCCTTCCTAAAGTCCAAGTAAATCCTTTAATATCATGATGTTTCCAAAATTTTTGCAAGTGAGATAAAACAGTTTGGTTATAGTCCATGCTTTTTAGCCTGTTTTCAAAGGTCGCCTGAAGAAGGTATTTACCAAACAAACGGTTTCCTATTCATATCCGAAAGGTTGCCAACTTCATTATCCAACAAGAACTGCTCAAAAGCATTCCAACCTTTCTTTTCTACCAATTCGGCTTCCTGTTTATACAACGGGACAAGCAAAGGGAAAACGATATTGTAGTGTTCGCCATAACAGACCTGAAAATCATCGTCGAAATAAAATGGGGCGGAAACATACAGTGCATCCATTTTGCTACCTTCGATAATTACCCTGGGTAATTGAATAATTTCACCTCTTAAAATAGGTTGTCTATTGTCAATCAAATATTCAGCCACTCCTGATAGAAAAGCTGCAATATTTTCTTTATTCCATTCTTCAGAACAGGTAAAAATTAATTCAAACCTACTCTTATAGTTCAAGTCATATCGATTCAAGCCTAAAGTAGAAAAAGTAGTTACCCCTTTATATGGTTGTGATGGGAAGACGGAAACGCTGAGATGATAACGTCGATCCAAGCATTTTATACCGCTTTCGATTTCACCCAAATAATGCTCTAAATGTTCAACTACAATCACTTTTCTTAAACCTTTCATCCCTATTCCGGCAAGGCATAGGCTGTTTTGGGCTCCAATACCGACTTTTTTATTGACGGAAATGCCGTCTGAAAAATAAAGCGGCATCTTGATTTTGCCGTCTAAGGACTTTGCATCCATTCTTCTTTGCTGATTCCAAATTCAAACTCCGCCTGTTCAAATGCCGAATCTAATGTTTCGTGATAAGTATCCGTTTGTTCCTGACCAGCCTCATTCAAATAAAACAAATAAAATCCTTGGTCATCTTCATATTGAACAATACTTAAAGCAACAGGTTTGGGAAGTATCCCCATCGGGGTACGATGAATCGTTCTAATAGGAAAATCTTTATTTCCATCTAAGATGACTTTGAATAATTCTTTTACACTCATCATTCTTCAATCCCGAATAATTGTTACCGCACTATTTTCTATTACACGTCCATTAGGTTTGTCATATGATTCAAAATGACCATGATGCGTAGATGAATTTGTTTCATGATAACCATATCGTACCTGCCGCATTCCATCTTGTGATACATATCGACCATTTGGATATGACTTATAGTTTTCCCCTAGCCATTTCTCAGCCGCATTTAAAAAATTAGATTCAGATACAGTTCCTGCATGGTATTCGGGAGCTCTTTTGGGAGGACAAGAATTATGAACCCAAACCCCTTCCGTTTCCGCCTGACTGCCCTTGACGAAGTAAGTATGCCAGTCGGCAATGGTCAGATTGTAGGCTTTGAGCAGTTCTTGTTTAACGGTAACGCTTTGAACGGTCTGCTCTGCACCGCTTTCGGATAACAGCCTGATTCCTGCTTTCAAATCTTCCGCCTTAATCCATTTGCCGTCCGAATAAAACGGGTGGATGCGGTTGGAAATCAGGGTTTGGCTGTTGCCGATGCCGTCTGAAAGCCGAATACCGCTTCAGACGGCATTTTGATTGTTGGGTTTTTAATCAGAGCTTTGTTTGATAATTTGTTATTTTGAATAAAATACAGGTTCTGTCGAGCTGATAACTTCTATTACAGAATCGCTAAAAAAGAAAATATAAGCCTTATAATATTTCTTTTCAAAAAAACCAAAACTTTCTTCTTTCAACCAGTCCATATAACTGTCATCTATTATCTCGAAAAAATAATTTGCAGTAGGATTCCCATCCGAATTATTTTCTGTTTTATTTTCGAATAAATATTCTGAAAATTTTACTTTATAAGATTCATCCGTTATTTGAAAATGAATTATATCGTCAATAAATATTTCAATATTTAATTCATAATTTCGGTCGGATGCCAAAATGTTCACATCTTGTTCGGTAACACAAATTTTGTCTACGTAAAATCTGCGATTATTGTTAGAAAATTGTAATGGTTTAATCTTCATAATCGTTTTCCATATCTAATTTTTGTTTTCTTATTGCCCTGCTGGATTTCTAAAGTAGGCCTACCATCCGTACTGTCCATTCTCACATTTACTTTCCTACCATCGGCTAACTCACCGATTAATTTTGGGGCTGTACTAGATTAGCAGATATGTTACCCTCGAAATATGAAGATAACACACT
>NZ_JAGTUI010000024.1:0-33349 GCF_018224585.1 Neisseria sp. Marseille-Q1983 | reverse complement strand
CGGGAATGACGAAAAGTTGCGGACAGCAGAGGAATGACGAGGTTTCAGACGGCATCTCTTGCCTGCCGCTAAAACAGTTTGCCGCACAACTGTTCAAACGCGTCCGATATGTTTCAACACACAAGACGACACATAAAGCACCACCCTATGTATCGTCCTGATTTGGAAGGGGTTACGCCCCTCCCGAATAAAGTCTGATCCTGCCGCCCTAAAGGGCGGGGTTTCAACCGAAAAGGAAACACGATGAAGTGGTACAATTAACGGCAATGCGGACAGACAAATTGAAATATTAAAAATTACCCTACCGTTTTTTAAACACTTTCAGGAATAAGGAAAAATGACCGCCCAACCCTGCCCCATCTGCACGGCGCAAAATGAAGACGTTTTGCTGCAAACCCCCAAGCTGCGCGTCATCGCCGTCCATAACGACAGCGGTTCGCCTGCATTCTGCCGCGTCATTTGGCGTAAGCATATTGCCGAAATGACCGACCTTTCGGCAGCGGAACGCGGCGAATTGATGGAAATGGTGTACAAAGTCGAAGCCGCTATGCGCCAAGTGTTCCGGCCAGCAAAAATCAACCTCGCCAGCTTGGGCAATGTCGTGCCGCACCTGCACTGGCATATTATCGCCCGTTTTGAAAACGATGCGTCTTTCCCTGCGCCGATTTGGGCAAACCCCGTCCGGAAACACGGTATGACCCTGCCGCAAGATTGGACGGAACAGCTTAAAAAGCTGCTTTAAGCCCGCCAATGCCGTCTGAAACCGTATGAAAGGGAAATTATGACCGAACCGACCTCCCGCCGCCGTTTTCTGAAAACCTGCACCGCCGCCGCAGGCGCGGGGCTGCTTCAGGCTTGCGGTACTGCGCCTGCTTCAAACAATGCCCCATCCGCGCCCTCTCATCCTGTTGCGAAAGCCCGAACCGTGTACCCCAAACCACCACGCCATTCCAACTCTGCCGACAATCTTCTGCGTATTGTCGCCTCCTCAGGCTTTGCCGAAGACATCAACCGCGTCAATACTGCATTGACCCGCCTTTACAATGCCGGTTTTACCGTAACCAACCAACAGGCGGGCAGCCGCCGTTTCCAACGGTTTGCCGGCACGGACACGCAACGCGCGGCAGATTTCCAAGAGGTCGCCTCCGGCCACGTCGCCACGCCTAAAGTGCTGATGGGCTTGCGCGGCGGTTACGGTGCGGCGCGGATTCTGCCGCATATCGATTTTGCCTCACTCGGTGCAAGAATGCGCGAACGCGGTACGCTGTTTTTCGGCTTCAGCGATGTTTGCGCCGTCCAGCTTGCACTCTTGGCAAAAGGCAATATGATGAGTTTTGCCGGTCCGATGGCTTATAGCGATTTTGGCAAACCCACCCCCGGTGCGTTTACGATGGATGCCTTTATCAAGGGGGCAACCCAAAACCGCCTGACCGTTGATGTTCCTTATATCCAACGCGCCGATGTCGAAACCGAAGGCACGTTGTGGGGCGGCAACTTAAGCGTCCTCGCCTCGCTCGCCGGTACGCCTTATATGCCCGACATCGACGGCGGCATTTTGTTCCTCGAAGATGTCGGCGAACAGCCCTACCGCATCGAACGTATGCTCAATACGCTGTATCTTTCGGGTATTTTGAAGAAACAGCGCGCCATCGTGTTCGGCAATTTCCGTATGGGCAATATCCGCGACGTGTACGATCCGTCTTATGATTTTTCCGCCGTTGCCAAGCATATTTCGCGCACGGCGAAAATCCCCGTGCTGACAGGATTCCCCTTCGGACACATCAGCGACAAAATCACTTTCCCCTTGGGCGCGAACGCCCGAATCCGTATGAACGGAAACGGCGGTTATTTGGTCGCGTTTGAAGGCTATCCGACACTCGATGCGTCCGCCCTGACTTTGGATACCCTGCTCCCGCCGCCGGATTTGCCTATCTTCCCCGAAAGCGGTGTTGCCGATATTTCGGAATAAACCCGCAAACGGACAAATGCCGTCTGAAGCCTTCAGACGGCATTTCCCTGTAAAAAAACCGCACCTGATGGCAGGTGCGGTTTCAATTTTCAGGCTAAAACTTATTTGTCTCGGCTGAATACAATTTTAGTAGCTTGAATAGCAACGCATACTGCACCGCCAATGAAGATCAAGTCAGCTGCCGTACGTACCCAACGCAAGGTATCGAGGATTTCCATTTGCAGGAATTCTTCACTACGTGCATACCACAAACCGTGAGTAATAGAGGCATATGCTTGAATAGCACCGACAGGCAGCAGGCTGATAACAATCATGCCGACCAAACCGCCATTGAGCAACCAGAAGCCCCAAGTCATCAGCTTGTCGTCAAACTGCACGTTCGGTTTCAAATAACGGGCAACCAGCAATACGAAGCCCAGAGCCAAGAAACCGTACACACCGAACAAGGCGGCGTGCGCGTGAACGGCGGAAGTGTTCAAACCTTGGATATAGAACAGGGAAATCGGCGGATTGATCAGGAAGCCGAATACACCGGCACCGATCATATTCCAAAAGGCGACTGCCACGAAGCACATCAGCGGCCAACGCAGGCGTTTTGCCCAATCGGACAGGTGTTGGTAAGACCAATGCTCGTATGCTTCACGGCCCAGCAACACCAGCGGCACAACTTCCAAAGCGGAGAAGCAGGCACCGATTGCCATAGAGGCGGAGGTAGAGCCGGAGAAGTACAGGTGGTGCAGCGTACCGGGAACGCCGCCCAACATAAAGATGGCGGCAGCGGCCAAAGTGGAGGCAGTAGCGGTACTGCGGCGGACAAAGCCCATATTGTAGAAGACAAAGGCAAAAGCGGCAGTGGCAAATACTTCAAAGAAGCCTTCCACCCACAGGTGAACCACCCACCAACGCCAGTATTCCATTACGGCAATCGGGGATTTTTCGCCATAGAACAGACCCGGTGCGTAGAATACGCCCACACCGACCATAGAAGCGACAAAGATTGCCAGCAGGTTTTTGTCTACGCCTTTTTCTTTGAAGGCGGAAACCGTGCAGCGCAACATCAGGAACAGCCACAACAGCAGGCCGACCATCAGCAGGAGTTGCCAGAAACGTCCCAAATCGAGGTATTCGTAACCTTGGTGTCCGAACCAGAAATTCAATTCGGGGGGAAGGATGTGCGTCAACGCGAAGAAGTTGCCCGCGTAAGAACCGCCGACCACGATGAAGAGGGCGATATAGAGGAAGTTCACGCCTGCACGTTGGAACTTGGGATCTTTGCCGCCGTTGACAATCGGCGCGAGGAACAAACCTGCCGTCAAAAAGCCGGTTGCAATCCAGAAGATGGCGGATTGGATGTGCCAAGTACGGGTCAGGGCATAGGGAAACCAGTCGGACATTTCAAAGCCCAACGCCTCATCGATGCCGTAGAAACCTTGACCTTCGACGGTGTAGTGCGCGGTCAGACCGCCCAGCAATACTTGTACCACAAACAGGGCAACTGTCAGGAAGACGTATTTGCCCAATGCTTTTTGCGAAGGGGTCAGTTGGATTTTGGAAATCGGGTCTTCAGACGGCACTTCCACTTCCTCGTGTTTGGTCAGGAAGGAATAACCCCACATCAACAAACCGATGCCCATCAAGAGCAGTACAACACTGGTAAACGACCACATGTAGTTTTCAGTAGTCGGTACATTGTTGATCAAAGGCTCGTGCGGCCAGTTGTTGGTATAAGTGAACGTCTCGTCAGGACGGTTGGTCGAAGCAGACCAAGAAGTCCAGAAGAAAAAGTCGAACAGTTTTTCACGCGCTTCTTGGCTTGGCAATGTGTTGTTTTTCATTGCAAAGTGTTCGCGGGTGGTTTGCAACTTGGGATCGTCGCCGTAAACGCCGTGATAATAAGGCAGGATGCTTTCGATGGCTTTCACGCGCGTATCGCTGATGACTACAGAACCGTCTTCCTTCACACGGCTTTGGTTGCGGTATTCGTCAGCCAGTCGGGTTTTCAGAACGGCTTGTTCTTCAGGGGAAACTTCATCGAATTTTTTGCCGTAAGTCTGTTGCGCGGTCAAATCCAACCAGGCGGACAACTCACGATGCAGCCAGTCGGCCGTCCAGTCCGGAGCCTGATATGCGCCGTGACCCAGAATCGAACCGACTTCCATACCGCCGGTACTCTGCCACGCAGACTGACCTGCCAAAATATCGTCTTTCGTCATCAGCACTTTGCCTGATGCGGAAACGACCTGTTCGGGGTAAGGCGGGGCTTTCTTATAAACCTCGCTGCCCATATAGCCAAGAATGGTAAAGCATACCGCCAGAACGGCAAACAGCAAGTACCACAGCTTCTTGTACTGTCCCATTTTGAGAGCTCCTTTTAATAAAGCAGTTGTTTAAAATTCACAGAATATGAATGTTAAAGATTGTAGCACGGTTTACCGCGCAAATAAACATTTGTTCAAACAAACTCACATATAAAACAAATACATATATGATAATAACTATCATTATTCTTTACTCGGAAATTACCCTGCCTTTGCCTGCTCTGCCGAAGCCCCTAGCAAATCAGTCTATTCATTGTAATTTTTAGTAGTTATAAAGTATTAGAAGTGTCATTTTAAGTTCATATTTATTGAATTACTTGACCTAAATCAAAATATACATAGGTAAGCAACCGCATAATCACATCAGTTCTTAACCAATCCTTTCAGGACAATTTACTTTTCTTACAAAAGGAAAACATCATGAAACGCCAAGCCTTAGCTGCAATTATCGCTTCTATGTTTGCTTTAGCCGCCTGCGGTGGCGAACAAGCTGCTCAAGCCCCTGCCGAAACCCCTGCCGCTTCCGCAGAAGCCGCAAGTTCCGCCGCACAAGCTGCCGCCGAAACGCCTGCAGGCGAACTGCCCGTCATCGATGCAGTTACCACCCACGCTCCTGAAGTACCTCCCGCAATCGACCGCGACTATCCTGCCAAAGTACGCGTAAAAATGGAAACCGTCGAAAAAACCATGAAAATGGACGACGGGGTGGAATACCGCTACTGGACATTTGACGGCGACGTTCCGGGTCGTATGATCCGCGTACGCGAAGGCGATACGGTTGAAGTCGAATTCTCCAACAACCCGTCTTCTACCGTTCCCCATAACGTCGACTTCCACGCCGCAACCGGTCAGGGCGGCGGTGCAGCCGCAACCTTTACCGCCCCGGGTCGCACTTCCACATTCAGCTTCAAAGCCCTGCAACCGGGTCTGTACATCTACCACTGCGCCGTTGCGCCGGTCGGTATGCACATCGCCAACGGTATGTACGGTCTGATTTTGGTCGAGCCTAAAGAAGGCCTGCCGAAAGTGGATAAAGAGTTCTACATCGTCCAAGGCGACTTCTACACCAAAGGCAAAAAAGGCGCTCAAGGCCTGCAACCGTTCGATATGGACAAAGCCGTTGCCGAACAGCCTGAATACGTCGTATTCAACGGTCATGTAGGTTCTATCGCCGGCGATAACGCGCTGAAAGCCAAAGCAGGCGAAACCGTGCGTATGTACGTCGGTAACGGCGGTCCGAACTTGGTGTCTTCCTTCCACGTCATCGGCGAAATCTTCGACAAAGTTTATGTTGAAGGCGGCAAACTGATCAACGAAAACGTACAAAGCACCATCGTTCCTGCCGGCGGTTCTGCCATCGTCGAATTCAAAGTCGACATCCCAGGCAGCTACACTTTGGTCGACCACTCCATCTTCCGCGCATTCAACAAAGGCGCGTTGGGGCAATTGAAAGTAGAGGGTGCGGAAAACCCTGAAATCATGACTCAAAAATTGAGTGATACCGCTTACGCCGGCAGCGGCGCGGCTTCTGCCCCTGCTACTTCCGCACCGGCTGCTTCTGCCCCGGCAGCCTCTGCATCCGAAAAAAGCGTTTATTAAATCGGATACCCGTCATTAGCAGGGCAAACCACTGCCGCCGTACTTCATTACGCACGGCAGTGGTTTTTTAACAACCAATCTTTCCTTTCGGAAGATTGATTCTTCAGACGGCATTCGCGGCTTTTTGTTTAAAATGCCGTCTGAAAAATCAATTTTAACTGCCTGTCAGGAGGCATGATATGAAGTTTGC
This sequence comes from Neisseria sp. Marseille-Q1983, assembly GCF_018224585.1. Lineage (NCBI taxonomy): Bacteria > Pseudomonadati > Pseudomonadota > Betaproteobacteria > Neisseriales > Neisseriaceae > Neisseria > Neisseria sp. Marseille-Q1983. The sequence goes on along the minus strand of NZ_JAGTUI010000024.1, from coordinate 27,273 downwards.
CCGGTTACTCTTTCTCTGTGCGGCACTCGCCGGCACTCAAGCGGCAGCTGCCGAAATGGTTCAAATCGAAGGCGGCAGCTACCGCCCGCTTTATCTGAAAAAAGATACCGGTCTGATTAAAGTCAAACCGTTCAAACTGGATAAATATCCCGTTACCAATGCCGAGTTTGCCGAATTTGTCAACAGCCACCCCCAATGGCAAAAAGGCAGGATCGGTTCCAAACAGGCAGAACCCGCTTACCTGAAGCATTGGATGAAAAACGGCAGCCGCAGCTATGCGCCGAAGGCGGGCGAATTAAAACAACCGGTAACCAATGTTTCCTGGTTTGCTGCCAACGCCTATTGCGCCGCACAAGGCAAACGCCTACCGACTATTGACGAATGGGAATTTGCCGGACTTGCTTCCGCCACGCAGAAAAACGGCTCAAACGAACCCGGCTACAACCGCACTATTCTCGATTGGTATGCCGACGGCGGACGGAAAGGCCTGCACGATGTCGGCAAAGGCCGCCCGAACTACTGGGGCGTTTATGATATGCACGGTCTGATTTGGGAATGGACGGAAGATTTCAACAGCAGCCTGCTTTCTTCCGGCAATGCCAACGCGCAAATGTTTTGCAGCGGCGCGTCTATCGGGTCGAGCGACTCGTCCAACTATGCCGCCTTCCTCCGCTACGGCATCCGCACCAGCCTGCAATCCAAATATGTCTTGCACAACTTGGGCTTCCGTTGCGCAAGCCGATAACCCCTTCAATTACCAAAGCAGCTTTGGCGGTACTGAAAAGTACCGCCGTTTTTTGCCCGAAAATTCTAGTTTTGTTTCATTATCTTGCAATTTCAAGCAATATTTTGTAGGAAAAAAACAAAATTATCTTGCGGTGAATCAAACCACCTTTGCGGCAAACCCGTCAAAATACCGACAACGTTTTATTTTTCCAACGAAATTTATAAAACCCATTCGGAATATTACTATAGTGGATTAAATTTAAATCAGGACAAGGCGACGAAGCCGCAGACAGTACAGATAGTACGGCAAGGCGAGGCAACGCCGTACTGGTTTAAATTTAATCCACTATACATTCCCGATCAGCGACGGTCTGCAAAGCCGTCAAACTTTCCGACTATTTATCCAAACCAAGGAAATCCAATGAAAATTACCGGCTTCGGCGAGATACTGTGGGATACTTTCCCTGATGGAAAAATTTTGGGCGGCGCACCTTTAAACGTGCTGTACAGATTACAATCGCTCGGTATGGATACCGCCATTATCAGCAGTAGGGGAAATGATGGCGACGGAGAAGAACTTGTTCGACAAATACAACAAAAGAACATCGTTTCCAACTTTGTCCAGATTCATCCGGATTATCCTACCAGTCAGGTTAAAGTGTCGCTGAATGCCCACGGCAGCGCATCCTACGAAATTGTCTATCCCTGTGCATGGGACGGCATCCGAACAGAAGAAGCAGCACTGCACCGCGTTGCCCAATCCGATGCCTTTATTTTCGGCAGCCTGGCCATGCGCGACGAAACCTCCCGAAAAACTTTAAACAGCCTGCTGCAACAGGCAAAATTCAAAATCTTCGATGTCAACCTGCGCAAACCGCATTACGACGCTTCCCTGATTTTAGAAACCATGAAACAGGCTGATGTCGTCAAACTCAACGATGACGAACTCTACGAACTGTCAAAGATTTACGGATCGCCCTATCACGGTTTGGAGCAAAACATCGTTTATCTGGCAAAACTGACCGATACAGACACTCTTTGCGTAACCTTGGGCAGCCACGGCGCAGTCCTGTACAAAAACGGGGAATTTTTCCGACACGGCGGATTTAAAATCGAAGTTGCCGATACCGTCGGTTCGGGCGACAGTTTTCTTGGCGGTCTGATTTATCAGCTGCTCAACCGCGCGGAACCCCAACATGCCCTCACCTTTGCCTGCGCGCTTGGTGCGCTGGTCGCCTCCGAACATGGCGCAACACCCGACATTTCCGCCGAACGCATCGGGCGTTTCATGAACCCGGTTTAAAACGCATGGAAAAATGCCGTCTGAAAGCCTTTCAGACGGCATTTTGCTTGAGATTCCGTTTTACCAATGGCTGACAAACGCTTCCAAATCGGTATTCTTGGGCTTATGCACTTCCTCTGTCGGCGTGCCGACCATCATCAGCCCGATGATTTTATCCTTATCCGCACAACCGAAAGCCTCCCGCAACAAGGGGCTGTTGACCCACATCCCCGTAATCCAGACATTGTCGAATCCCTGAGCCGTTGCCGCCAGTTGCAGCGCATACGCCGCACAACCCGCCGTCAGCATCTGCTCCCATTCCGGTTTCGGCTTAGGCACATCGCGATTCGGCGCAAACGTTACCCCAATGACCATCGGCGCCATATTGCCCACTTTTTCCGCCTTTTTCATCGCATCGTCGCCGAAATTCAATTCGGCAACCGTTTGCTTCAACACATCGCGAAAACGTTGCAATCCTACCTCGCCTTGAATCACAGTAAAACGGAAGGGGCGCATATTGCCGTGATCGGGAACTTGGGTTGCCGCCTGCAACATCTGTTCCAACTGCTCCGAATTGGGAGCCGATGCCGCCAGTTTTTTTGAAGAGCGTCGGGTAGTCAAAAGCTGCAAAGCGTCCATATCATCGTCTTTCAAATCATTCCGGAAGCAGGGTTTATAACACAAAGCGCACAGCAATACCATTACGGCAGAAAACCGAAAGGAAATGCCGTCTGAAACGCATTCAGGCGGCATTTGAAAATCAACCGTAACGCCGTTGGAAATCGCGCATAAAATCTGCCAAAGCCCGCACGCCTTCGAGCGGCATCGCATTGTAGATGCTGGCGCGCATCCCGCCGACAGACTTATAGCCCTTCAACAGGCACAAGCCCTGCAATTCGGCTTCCAGCACAAAACGGCGGTCCAAGTCTTCGCTTGCGGTTTTGAAGACCACATTCATTTTGGAGCGCGCATCAGGATGAATATCGTTGATGTAAAAACCGCCGCTGCCATCTATCGTCTCATACAAGGTTTGCGCCTTCAGCCGATTGACCGCTTCAATTTTTTTCACACCGCCCTGCGCCAACAACCAACGGAACACCAGCCCCGACATATAAATCGCGTAAGTTGACGGCGTGTTGTACATACCGTCGCGGTTCAAATGAGAACGGTAGTTGAACACATCGGGAATATCGTTCGGACAACGCTCGAGCAAATCCTCACGCACAATCACCACCGTAACTCCTGCCGGCCCGATGTTTTTTTGTGCGCCTGCGTAAATCAGTCCGTAGTCGGCAACATCAAACTCACGCGACAGAATCTCGCTGGACATATCGCACACCAACGGCGGCATGCCGTCTGAAAGGCGAGGCACTTCACGGTATTGCAGCCCGTTGACAGTTTCATTGACGGCAAAATGGACAAACGCCGAATCGGGTGCAACATCCCACGTTTCCACAGGCGGCAGGTCGAGATAGCCGAACTGCTCGCCGCCATGCGCCGCCAAACGGATTTCCGTATCGGTCAAACGGCTCATCTGTTCATAAGCGATACGGCTCCAGTTGCCCGTTACCACCGCGTCGGCAGTGCGGAAACCGTGTGCCAGATTCATGGCTGCCATATTAAATTGGGTTGTTGCTCCACCCTGCAGAAACAATATCTTATAGTTGTCAGGCACTTTCAAAAGCTGCCTCAAATCCTGTTCCGCATGATGCAGGATGCTCAAAAACATTTCCGAACGGTGGCTCATTTCCATCACGGAAAAACCCGTACCGTTGTAGTCCAACATTTCCTGCCGCGCCGTTTCCAACACGGCTTCGGACAATACGGCAGGGCCGGCGGAAAAATTGTAAATCGGATAAAGAGACATGATGCAGCCCTGATTCTGAACAATAACTCGCCCGATTTTAGGCTTGCAGCAGGCTTTGTGCAAGGATGAGAAATACCTGTCCTCCGCCCGATTCCATGCCGCCCGAACACGGAAAATAATATCAATATATTGATTTACAAAAATAAAAATCATGCTAGCGACAAATAGATACATTTGTTTTGTCAACAATATTCACGATTTCCCATTACAAACCTCCCTTACACCCGCTTTTTTCCGTCCCAAAAACACAAAATAAATCAACACTTTCATTTCTCCGCAAAAGCGGTTATAATCACGCCGATTTTTCAACTTTGACGAAAAATGGCCACGGGGCCATTTTTTTATTATGTACATAGGGAGCAGCATGGATATCCAAACCATCCTCGAAAAAACCCTGCCCGGCCTGGGCTACGAACTGGTCGATTTCGAACTGACCGCGCAAGGAACATTGCGCGTGTTCATCGACAAAGAAGGCGGCATTACCGTCGAAGACTGCGCAACCGTCAGCAACCACTTGAGCCGCGTCTTCATGGTTGAAGACATCGATTATAAGAATCTGGAAATTTCCAGTCCCGGACTCGACCGTCCTCTGAAAAAAGCCGCCGACTTCGTACGCTTTGCCGGTCAGCAGGCAAAAATCAAAACCCGTCTGCCGATAGACGGTCAGAAAAACTTTATCGGTAAAATCGAAGGCTGCGAAAACGACACTGTTACCGTTTCTTTCGACGGCAAAACCGTGCAAATCGGGTTGGGCAACATCGACAAAGCCCGTCTGCGCCCCGAATTCAAATTCTAAAACACAGCAATATTGGAGATGTTCAAAATGAGTCGTGAAATGTTACAGCTGGCAGAAGCGCTGGCAAGCGAAAAAAACGTTGATGCGGAAGTCGTCTTCCAAGCACTGGAATTCGCCCTGTCTACCGCCGCCAAGAAAAAGGCAGACCGCGAACACATGGATGTCCGCGTCCAAATCAACCGCGACACCGGCGAATACCAAACCTTCCGCCGCTGGCTGATTGTCGCCGATGAAGACTATACCTATCCCGATGTCGAAAAAACCATCGAGGAAATCCAAGAGGAAATTCCCGGCACCGCCATCCAAATCGGCGAATACTATGAAGAGCAGCTGCCCAACGAAGGCTTCGGCCGCCAAGCCGCGCAAACCGCCAAACAAATCATCCTGCAACGCATCCGCGATGCCGAGCGCGAGCAGAATCTGAACGAGTTTCTCGCCGTCAAAGAAGACATCGTGTCCGGCACGGTCAAACGCGTCGAACGCCACGGCATCATCGTCGAAGTCGTTGCCGGCAAACTGGACGCGCTGATTCCGCGCGACCAAATGATTCCGCGCGAAAACTTCCGCAGCGGCGACCGCATCCGCGCCCTCTTCCTGCGCGTCGAAGAAATCGGCAACACCGGCCGCAAACAAGTCATCCTGAGCCGTACTTCCGGCGATTTCCTCGTCAAACTGTACGCCAATGAAGTACCTGAAATTGCAGACGGCATGCTTGAAATCCGCGCTGTCGCCCGCGACCCGGGACAACGTGCCAAAGTCGCCGTCAAAGCCAACGACCAGCGCATCGATCCGCAAGGCACCTGTATCGGCGTTCGCGGTTCGCGTGTCAATGCCGTCAGCAATGAATTGTCCGGCGAGCGCATCGACGTTGTCCTTTGGTCGCCCGAGCCTGCCCAATTCGTCATGAGCGCGCTCTCACCCGCCGAAGTCAGCCGCATCGTCATCGACGAAGACAAACACGCCGTCGATGTTATCGTTTCCGAAGACCAGCTCGCGCTCGCCATCGGACGCGGCGGTCAAAACGTGCGCCTTGCTTCCGATCTGACCGGCTGGCAGCTCAATATCATGACTTCCGCCGAGGCAGACGAACGCAATGCGGCAGAAGATGCCGCCATCCGCCGCCTGTTTATGAATCACTTGAATGTAGATGAAGAAACTGCCGACGTACTGGTTCAGGAAGGTTTTGCAACCTTGGAAGAAGTCGCCTATGTTCCTGCCGCCGAACTGCTTGCCATTGAAGGATTTGACGAAGAAATCGTCGATATGCTCCGCAACCGTGCCCGCGATGCCATCCTGACCATGGCGATTGCCGCCGAAGAAAAACTGGGCGAAGTATCCGACGATATGCGCAACCTCGAAGGCATAGATGCCGATATGCTCCGCAGCCTTGCCGAGGCAGGCATTACTACCCGCGACGACTTGGCGGAACTGTCCGTGGACGAACTGATTGAAATCACCGGTGTAAACGAAGAAACCGCAAAAGCCGTCATCCTGACCGCACGCGAACACTGGTTTACCGAAGACAAATAAAGGGGGTACAGATGAGTAACACAACCGTAGAACAATTTGCCGCCGAGCTGAAACGCCCCGTCGAAGACCTGTTGAAACAGTTGAAAGAAGCCGGCGTCAGCAAAAACAGCGGCAGCGATTCCCTGACGCTGGACGACAAACAGCTTCTGAACGCCTACCTGACCAAGAAAAACGGCAGCAACAGCAGCACCATCAGCATCCGCCGCACCAAAACCGAAGTCAGCACCGTTGACGGCGTAAAAGTCGAAACACGCAAACGCGGACGCACTGTCAACATTCCTTCTGCCGAAGAGTTGGCAGCACAGGTAAAAGCCGCCCAAACCCAAGCCGCACCTGTCCAGCCGGAGCAGACGGCAGAAGACGCGGCAAAAGCCCGAGCCGAAGCTGCCGCACGCGTAGAAGCCCGTGCCAAGGCAGAAGCGGAAGCGGCAAAACTGAAAGCGGCAAAAGCAGGCAACAAAGCCAAACCTGCCGCGCAGAAACCTACCGAAGCAAAAGCCGAAACCGCACCCGTTGCGGCGGAAACCAAACCCGCCGAAGAAAGCAAAGCGGAAAAAGCCCAAGCCGACAAAATGCCGTCTGAAAAACCCGCCGAGCCCAAAGAAAAAGCCGCCAAGCCGAAACACGAGCGAAACGGCAAAGGCAAAGATGCCAAAAAACCGGCGAAACCTGCCGCACCTGCCGTGCCGCAACCCGTGGTCAGCGCGGAAGAACAGGCGCAACGCGACGAAGAAGCACGCCGTGCCGCCGCACTTCGCGCCCACCAGGAAGCCCTGTTGAAAGAGAAACAGGAACGCCAGGCACGCCGCGAAGCCATGAAACAACAGGCAGAACAACAGGCAAAAGCCGCACAGGAAGCCAAAACCGGCAGACAGCGTCCCGCCAAACCTGCCGAAAAACCGCAGGCAGCCGCGCCGGTCGTCGAAAATAAACCTGTCAATCCGGCAAAAGCGAAAAAAGAAGACCGCCGCAACCGCGATGACGAAGGTCAAGGCCGCAACGCCAAAGGCAAAGGCGGAAAAGGCGGACGCGACCGCAACAATGCACGCAATGGCGACGACGAGCGCGTACGCGGCGGCAAAAAAGGCAAAAAACTCAAACTCGAGCCGAACCAACACGCCTTCCAAGCGCCGACCGAACCTGTCGTACACGAGGTTTTAGTTCCCGAAACCATTACCGTTGCCGACTTGGCACACAAAATGGCCGTTAAAGGCGTCGAAGTGGTTAAAGCCCTGATGAAAATGGGCATGATGGTAACCATCAACCAATCTATCGACCAAGACACTGCCCTGATTGTGGTGGAAGAACTCGGACATATCGGTAAACCTGCCGCCGCCGACGATCCCGAAGCCTTCTTGGACGAAGGCGCGGAAGCAGTGGAAGCCGAAGCATTGCCGCGTCCGCCCGTCGTTACCGTCATGGGACACGTCGACCACGGCAAAACCTCGCTGCTGGACTACATCCGCCGTGCCAAAGTGGTACAGGGCGAAGCAGGCGGCATTACGCAGCACATTGGCGCGTACCACGTCAAAACGCCGCGCGGCGTGATTACCTTCCTCGATACCCCGGGCCACGAAGCGTTTACCGCCATGCGCGCACGCGGTGCGAAAGCAACCGACATCGTGATTCTCGTGGTTGCCGCAGACGACGGTGTAATGCCGCAAACCATCGAAGCCATTGCACACGCCAAAGCGGCAGGCGTTCCGATTGTGGTTGCCGTCAACAAAATCGATAAAGACACTGCCAACCCCGAACGTATCCGCCAAGAACTGACCCAACACGAAGTTATCCCCGACGATTGGGGTGGCACGGTTCAATTCATCGACGTTTCCGCGAAAAAAGGAACGAACATCGACGCGCTGCTCGAAGCCGTATTGCTCGAAGCCGAAGTCTTGGAACTGACTGCCCCCGTCGATGCGCCCGCCAAAGGCATCATCGTCGAGGCGCGCTTGGACAAAGGGCGCGGCGCGGTTGCCACATTGCTGGTTCAAAGCGGTACGCTGAAAAAAGGCGATATGCTGCTGGCCGGTACCGCATTCGGCAAAATCCGTGCGATGGTTGACGAAAACGGCAAAGCCATTACCGAAGCCGGCCCGTCCATCCCCGTCGAAATCCTCGGCTTGTCAGACGTACCGAACGCAGGCGAAGACGCGATGGTGTTGGCGGACGAGAAAAAAGCGCGCGAAATCGCCCTCTTCCGCCAAGGCAAATACCGCGACGTACGCCTTGCCAAACAGCAGGCGGCAAAACTGGAAAATATGTTCAACAATATGGGCGAAACCCAAGCCCAATCTTTGTCGGTCATCATCAAGGCAGACGTGCAGGGTTCTTACGAAGCTTTGGCGGGCAGCCTGAAAAAACTGTCCACAGACGAAGTGAAAGTGAACGTGTTGCACAGCGGCGTGGGCGGCATTACCGAATCGGATGTCAACTTGGCTATCGCGTCCGGGGCGTTCATTATCGGCTTTAACGTGCGTGCAGATGCCTCTTCGCGCAAACTTGCCGAAAATGAAAACGTGGAAATCCGCTACTACAACATCATCTACGATGCCATCGACGACGTGAAGGCGGCAATGGGCGGTATGCTTTCCCCGGAAGAGAAAGAACAAGTTACCGGCACGGTCGAAATCCGTCAGGTCATCAGCGTTTCCAAAGTCGGCAATATTGCAGGCTGTATGGTTACCGACGGTGTGGTCAAACGCGATTCCCATGTCCGCCTCATCCGCAACAACGTGGTTATCCATACCGGCGAGCTGTCTTCTTTGAAACGCTACAAAGACGACGTCAAAGAAGTCCGCATGGGCTTCGAATGTGGTCTGATGCTCAAAGGCTACAACGAGATTATGGAAGGCGACCAACTCGAATGTTTCGACATCGTCGAAGTTGCCCGCACGCTATAATTTTCATGCAAATCAAATGCCGTCTGAAGCCTTCAGACGGCATCGGAAAACGGGTTCTGTATCATACAGAACCCGTTTTTTGTCGCAAATCGGCTTCAGCGACCCTCCTGCCTTATCCCGATTTGAATCTGACTTGCCATACAAACAAGCTTCAGACGGCATTATTTTCCCGACAGGCGGATTTGAAGTTTTTCCACATATCCGGCGCGTTCGGCGCGGCTGGTTTCGGGGCGGTGCGTATTGAGCGACGACCATTTCCAATGACTGCGGGCTTTGTTGAGTTCGGGCGGGAGTCTGGCGGCGTCCCATGGTGCTTTGCGGCTGTGCAACTCGACTTGCGATTGCGCCGCGTGGCCGCGCGTTTGCAGGACGTGGAGCAAATCGAGGGCGCGGGCGGCGAGCAGGGTCAGGGTTTCGGGGTCGGTGTGTAGGGTTTGGCGGCCGGCGAGTTTGTCGGAAATGGTGCGGGTATTAGGCAGAATGCCACCCAAAAAACCGCCGATTGCCGTACCCAATCCGAGCGAGCCGCCGAGCGTGGCAATGTCCAGCCCCAAGCCGATGAGCGCGCCGGTTGCCGCGCCCGTGCCAGTGCGGATGCCGTATTGTTTCAGCAATTCGCTGTCGAACGGGTCTTGGCGGAAGGCTTGCGGCATCCAGTCGCCGCCGTCGATTTCATTGTGGTAGAAGCGGTAGAGGGCAAACAGCCGCTGCTGCATCTGCCGTTCGAGTTGGCGTATTTCCGCCTGCATGGTTTGCAACACAGGGACTGTATCGCCGTTTTCGCCCACTTCCTGCCTGAACGCGGCGGCATCAATTAAAAAGTCGGCGATTTCGTGCCGCGCTTCTTTGTCCAAACGCGTCCATTCGCGGCGGCGGGCAGCGGTCAGGCGGTCGATGATGCCTTGTTGCGGCAGCATAGTGGCGAGTTTGTTCCATAAATCCAATTCGCCTTCAAAATCAAAGGCGACAGTATCGAACCCTGCGAAAACGTGCAGGTTTCTCCTCGCCAGCATAGCCGTCCACGATTCGGGAAGCTGTCCGCCGGTAAAGTTGAACACAGGCATAATCGGTTTGGCGCACCACGACAGGATAATCAGTTCATCACGATATTTGTCGAGAACCGGCTCGCGCGCGTCGATGACGTACAACGCCGCATCGCTGTGCAAAAGCTGCCGCAGCACTTTGGCTTCTTGGTTGAAATCGTGATGCGCGCCGTGGCTGCCGAGAAACTGTTGCAGCCGCTCGATGCCGTCTGAACGCGTATCCGTATGGGTTTCCAGCCATTCTAAAACACCGCCCGCGTCTTCGAGTCCAGGCGTATCGTACAGGTACAGCAGCGTGTCGACACCGTCAGTAATCGCGGCTTCTTCAACATGGCGCGTGGTGGATGGGGCGTTTTTGACTTCGCCGAAGCCGCTGTCGCGCAACAGGGTGCGCAGGAGCGAGGTTTTGCCGGTGTTGGTGTGCCCCACGACGGCGAGGGAAAGGGGTTGTTTATCCATAATATTTTTTTGCTGTGCTTGAATACTCGCTCAATTCCGTCCGTTTACAAGGGAAAAGCCGCTTATTTCCATTCGGGCGGAAATTGATAGCATTGAATATACATGAAAAAACTGAATGTATGGGCATGGGCAATAAGTTGTATACCTACCTTGCTTGCTACGGCTGACACAAGCTACGATAATTTACCAATCAGTTTCACCACGCTCGCGCATCAAATGTTCCACAATAGATAAGTGATGCCCTAAATTAAATAAATCTGCGTAAGTGTATTTTGAAACTTGAATTGTACAAAAAATAGCTTCGTCATAATCTATTTTAATTACTTCAAAATCAGTATTGAATGCTTGATTATGTTTTCCTATCGTTTCTAATAGAATATTCTCATCCATAACCATCACTTCAAATATTAATATACTTGTCATTACCTAGTCCCATTAATTAAGATCAATTGAATATTCGGGAACATACGTCTAAATTGTTGTATTACAAAGGTATTTTGTCAGACTAATCAAGGTTGCATCAACGGAATGCCTGTTTTTAAAAAAACAGATTTTCAAATGGTTTTTCAGAATGGCTGCTTGGTAGGGCACGTCAGGTATGTTTGCCGGCTTTCAGACGGCCTTCCTGCGCCGCCCTGTCGGGTTCCAACCACGCCGCGCCGCACCCTGACAGCGCACTGCGCCAATGTTCCAATGTCTCCGACAGGCCGTCTGAAAGCCCCTGTTCCGCCAAAAGCTGCACCACCGCCCCGCCCTGCGCCGCTTCCGAAAGCCGGACAATCTGCCGCAACACGCCCCGGTCCGGCACGGTTTGGGCGCGCACGCCGATGAGCAGTTGCGCCGGCTTCTGCTTCAGCTCCGCCTCCAGCGCGGCAACTTCTTCCCGATTCGCCGCCACGCCCTTATCCAGCCAATCCTGCGCCAGCCTGCCTTCAAACCACTTCCCTTCGTGCCACCCGGTTTCCAGCATCACCGCCCACTTGGGCGCGTCGTTTAAGATGATTTTCGGAGAAACGGCAGACACGGTTTCCTGATGCGTATCCGCATCGGTAATTTTGTTCTGCCAGCGGCGGATGACCGCCTGATAATAAGGTTTCTCCCAATCCGGACTGCTTCGGCTTGTTTTTAAAAAGATTTTGCACAGCGACCAAGCCAGCAGGCGCGGCAGGATGCCGTAGCAGGCAATGCTGCCGACCAACAAACCCGACCACGCGCGCGCATCGGCGATGTTGCCGTTCAGACGGCCTTCGATGACCGCCCGCGCGTCCGGTGCGGAAAAACCGAGTTTCAACGGCAGCCACGCCAGCATTTCCACCGCGCGTACCAAAGCAGCATTGCTCAACAGCGTGCTTTCCCAGTTGAAGGTATATTGGCGCACCAAAAGCAGCAGTAATACCGACACCAGCATCCCGCCCAATGTGCAAAGCCACAAACTGTGCGAAGCCGCACCGGCAATCCAACGCGCCGAAGGCTGCCGCCATTCGTCCGCATACAGCCGGAACACCGCCTGATTGACGGGGTCTTTACCCCGAAACCATGTCGCCGGACTGCTGAAAAACCGCCCCACTTTCACGTGCAGGAACAGCGTTGCCAGCCATACCGCCAACATCAGCGTATTCATACCCAACACGCCCGCCAAAATCAGGAAGAAATTCAGCCCCTGATTGTCCATCAGAAGATAAGTGCCTGAAAATCCGGCGGTAAACATCATCGATGCCGCCACCACCCACAACCAGAACGACCCCACACGCACACGTTCCAACGTGTCCCGCAGCATACGGTTCCTGTCGATCATCTCCGCCCGACGGATGATTTTTTCCTCCGTACTGCCGTCCACGCGGCGCAAAGCCTCCGTCGCCTGCACGGGATCGCCGCTGAAAATAAAGCCGCCTTCTTCCAAAATACGGACCAGCTCAACCAGTTTTCGAGATGGATTCAACATAAAATGCCGTCTGAAAATAAAAAACAGATTTTAACACACGCATTTTCAAGAATATTCACAGTGTAGGCAAAGAGTAAATCCCACACAGAGGCAAAAGTATCGGCGTAAACTGACTGCCTCTACTTTCCCGAAAGATTGTGCGATGTATACAGGCGAACGCTTCAATACTTACAGCCATTTGAGCGGTTTGATTCTGGCGGCGGCAGGTTTGGTGCTGATGCTGCTGAAAACCATAGGACACGGGGACGGCTACCGTATCTTCAGCGTATCGGTTTACGGCATCAGCCTTCTTCTGCTCTATTTGAGTTCCTCGCTGTACCACGGAATTGCAGCCAGAAAACTGAAAAGCATTTTGAAAAAAACCGACCACTGCATGATTTATGTGCTAATTGCCGGAAGCTACACACCGTTTGCACTGGTTTCTTTGAGAAACGGGCCGGGCTGGACGGTATTTTCACTGTCCTGGCTGCTGGCGGCTGCAGGAATCGCACAAGAACTCACCATCGGACGGAAAAGCGAAAAACGTCTGCTGTCTATTGTGATTTATGTCGTCATGGGTTGGATGGTCTTGGCGGTAATGAAATCCCTGACAGCCTCACTCCCGTCGGCAGGACTGGCTTGGCTGGCGGCAGGCGGTATGCTGTACAGCGTCGGCATTTACTGGTTTGTAAACGATGAAAAAATCCGACACGGGCACGGAATCTGGCATCTGTTCGTATTGGGCGGCAGCATCACCCAATTTGTCAGCGTGTACGGTTACGTAATCTGAATGCCGTCTGAAACACAAAAACCTCCCAAACCTGAAGGCAGGGAAGTTTTCTCTTTGCCGGGCATTATTGCTTATCGTGGAATTCGTGAAATTCATACTGATAAGACAAATCCCGACCCGCTTTTTTCTGTGCCAAATAATCGTCATAAATGGCACGGATTTCCTTACGCAACAAAAACAGGGCAATCAGGTTGGGGATAACCATAAAGCCGTTGAACATATCGGACAGACTCCAAACCAAATCGACTTTACCCAACGTACCCAAAACAATGGCAAGCAGAACCAATGCGCGATAGATGCCCAAGTGTCTTCCCCTGAAAAGAAAACGGATGTTGGACTCGCCGAAATAATACCAGCCGATAATGGTCGTAAAGGCGAAGAAGGTCAGACACACGGCAAGCAATTGCGAACCGAAGCCCGGAAATGCCTTGTTAAAGGCAAATTGAGTAACCGCCGCGCCCTGTTCGCCCGAAAGGTTGGCATCGGTCAGCAGGATAATCAATGCCGTAGCCGTACATACCAAAATCGTATCGATAAATACACCGACAAATGCCGCCATACCTTGTTGGACAGGGTGCTTCACATCCGCGGTTGCATGTGCATGCGGGGTAGAACCCATCCCCGCCTCATTGGAAAACAGACCACGCGCCACGCCGAAACGTATCGCTTCACGCATACCGATACCCGCAGCACCGCCCAAAACGGCTTCGGGACTGAAGGCGGCGGTAAAGATGTGGTTGAACATCGGCACAATATGGTCGGAAAATTCAAACAGGATAACGACGGCGCACAAAATATAAACAACCGCCATAAACGGCACGACAAACTGGGCAATATTGGCAATACGGTTCACGCCGCCAATCACAACCATGCCCGCAAGGACGGCAAGCACAATACCGACTGCCAAAGAAGGCACATCAAACGCAATGGTAACGGCAGAAGCGATGGAGTTTGCCTGAGTCGCATTGCCGATAAAGCCCAATGCGACAATCAGCGCGATAGAGAAAAAGCCCGACAGAAAACGCGCCGCGCCCCTGCCGATTTTCGGAGTCAGACCGTGCGTAATATAAAACGCCGGCCCGCCGATGTATTTGCCGTGGCTGACGACGCGGTATTTCTGCGCCAGCAGCGCTTCGGCAAAAATCGTGGACATCCCCAAAACGGCAGAAAGCCACATCCAAAAAATCGCGCCCGGCCCGCCTGCGGTAATGGCGGTCGCCACGCCAGCGACATTGCCCGTGCCGATTTGCGCTGATACGGCAACCGCCAACGCCTGAAACTGCGATAAAGACTTATCGTCTTTATCCCTTTTGGCAAACAAGCCGCCGAATACAGATTTGAATCCCGCGCCCAGCTTGGTAATCTGCGGCGCACCAAGATACAGCGTAAAAAACAGGCCGATACCCAAAAGCGCGTAAATCAGCAGGTAGTCCCAAAGGAACCGATTGACTGTACCCACCAGAACAGACAATATATTTTCCATAAAATAAACCTTATCTTACGATTAAAATGACTGCTTTCCCCAAGACATTCCAATAAGGAAACACGGCGAGCAGACCGTATTTGCCGCAACAGATGCCTTAAATTGTCAACAATCGAGGAGAAGCTGTGCCATCATACCGTAAAATATCGTTAATTAAAACATTTCTTTATTTTTAAGCGGAAAGCGGAGGAAATCGCTTTCAGACGGCATCGACAACGGCACAGCATAAAACAGGATATTTTGGGTACTTGCAACTTATGTTAAAATGCCGACCGTAAAAAATCTGACAAAAACAGATTAATTATTTGAAATAAGAAAGGAAATTTATGGCAGGCCATAGCAAGTGGGCGAATATCCAGCATAAAAAAGCCCGTCAGGATGCCAAACGCGGCAAAATCTTCACACGTTTAATCAAAGAAATCACCGTTGCGGCGCGTATGGGCGGCGGCGATCCCGGCGCAAATCCGCGCCTGCGTCTGGCTTTGGAAAAAGCAGCCGAAAACAATATGCCCAAAGACAATGTGCAACGCGCCATCGATAAAGGTACGGGCAACTTGGAAGGCGTGGAATACATCGAGTTGCGCTACGAAGGCTACGGCATCGGCGGCGCGGCTTTGATGGTGGACTGCCTGACCGACAACAAAACCCGCACCGTTGCCGACGTACGCCACGCGTTTACCAAAAACGGCGGCAACTTGGGTACCGACGGCTGCGTGGCGTTCAACTTCGTGCATCAGGGCTATTTGGTATTCGAACCCGGCGTTGACGAAGACGCGCTGATGGAAGCGGCTTTGGAAGCCGGTGCGGAAGACGTGGTTGCCAACGACGACGGTTCCATCGAAGTCATTACCGCGCCCAACGATTGGGCGGGCGTAAAATCCGCTTTGGAGGCAGCAGGTTACAAATCCGTCGACGGCGACGTTACGATGCGCGCCCAAAACGAAACCGAACTCTCCGGCGACGATGCCGTCAAAATGCAAAAACTGATTGACGCGCTGGAAGACTTGGACGACGTGCAAGACGTTTACACTTCCGCCGTATTGAATCTGGACTGATACGCAGCACAGCAGACATACAATAAAATGCCGTCTGAACCTTTCAGACGGCATTGATTTATTTAGCCCTTGCCCACGCCCACCAAACCGTCAGGACAACCGCCAGAAAATACGCCACGCTCCAAACAGGCAAAGCAATTCCCAGCAGATAATCCGGTTCGGCACAATTTCCGAACCCGCGCACGACAGGCTCGAACCAATCAAACAAAGGCCAGCCTTTCAAGCGGAACGTCCACGGCGCGCCGCACGAAGGAGCCGTACCCGGCGGCAGCGACTGCAACCACAACTGATATGCCGCAACAGAAATACCCGTAACGGCCGGAATGCTGATAAAGACAGCACCGAACAAACCGCCTGCCCTTCTTCTTGGCCTGCACATCAGGACAATTGCCGTACACAATGCGGTTGCCAAAACGCATAACCGCTGACTGATACACAAAACGCAAGGCTCCATACCCAAAACATACTGTGCCGCCAAAGACCCGGCAAATGCACAGACCGAAACGGCAAACAGCAGCCAAACGGCTTTTCTAAATAACGGGGTCATTTTCTCAACACACCAATCAAAATACCGATATGCCGATTTTGCTGGATATATCCCAAGATGGCAAGGGACGAATCAACACCGGCGCAGGTGCGGACGATTTCGGTTTTCCCGATATGCACAAGACCTGACAAGGGACAAAACGGCGATTTGCCCGCACAATGCCCGCAAAAAAATACATCCGGAGGATTTGAATTTCGGCAAATTTAGCGAATCAAAAGTTTATTTCAATGAAATCATATGATTTTTTTGAATAAGCGGATTGATGGGTTTTTGAAGGAATTTGTTACCGGATAGCCATCGGGCAAGTTTTTTTGCAAAATTTGAATCGGTCGGGTAAATTTTCAAAAAATAATTGACAGCAGATAAGAAACGGCGGATAATTACCGCCGTTGAGTTGCTTGATGCAGCTTGATTTTTCTCCTCTATTTCTCCTTTGTAGACTTGGCACACATTCAACCGAATGTGTGCATTTTTTTATCTCCGCTTTTTTTGAAATTTAATTACTTTTATTGTTTGAAATTCCATTCTTTAAGAAATTTAACAAGAAAGCCGCTTGCTTTTTGACCGGAAAAGCTGCATAATTCATTCCGTTAGCTGGTTCGAGTAGTCAGTTAATAGTTTCTCCTCTATTTCTCCTTTGTAGACTTGGCACACATTCAACCGGATGTGTGCATTTTTTTATCTGAAGCAACAAGCCTCTATGCGTGATGTTGTTATATTTCATTTAGGTGTCAAACCGCATACCCGGCCTGAAATATTCAATCCAAATCCAAAACCGGATTTTCTTTGACCTCCTCCATCACAACATAACTCCTACTCTCCGAAGCGGCAGGCAGTTGCAATAAGATATTGCCGAGCATATCCCGATAGGCAGACATATCGGGCAAACGTACTTTAATCAGATAGTCGTATTCGCCCGACACCAAGTGGCATTCCATAATTTGCGGAATTTTCAGCACTTCTTTTTTGAAATCTTCGAAAATATTGCCCGATTTGGATTGCAGCTTCAGCTCGACAAAAACCAATAGCGGTTTGCCCAACAGATGGGGATTGAGATGGGCGTGATAGCCGGAAATATAATGTTCCCGCTCCAAACGGCGCACCCTCTCTGTAACGGGCGTGGTGGACAAGCCTACCTTCTCGGCAAGCTCCGTCATCGGGATGCGGGCATTCTGTTGAAGGATCTTAAGGATGCGGAAATCGATTTTATCTAGTTCTTTCATTTGGATTGCCTTGTATTTATTATTGATTTTAACAAATAGAGTATAAATTTGGGAAAGCGATTATATCAGGAAAAGTAAACCGCCTTCCTACCTGAAAACTGCTGCTCCGGCTTGAAGACACAAGGGTCTTTAATATTTTAAAAGCCTTGCCGTTGGATTATAATTCCCTAATTGATTTCTTAATTTTGCTAATAAACACTTGTTTGGTAAGGAATGAATTTATGCGCCCTTTGAACGTGCAGATCAGGTTGGGCAACCTTAGGCACAATTATCGGATTTTGAAGGAAATGCACGGAGGCAAACTGTTGGCGGTAGTGAAGGCCGACGCATACGGACACGGTGCGGTCAGATGTGCTTTCGCGCTGGCAGACTTGGCAGACGGCTTTGCCGTGGCGACAATCGATGAAGGAATCAGGCTGCGGGAGAGCGGCATTACCCATCCGATTGTCCTTTTGGAAGGCGTATTTGAAGCATCAGAGTACGAAGCGGTCGAACAATACTCGCTCTGGCCGGCAGTCGGAAACCAATGGCAACTTGAGGCTTTGCTTTCCCGCCATTGGAAAAAACCTGTCAAGGTCTGGTTGAAAATGGATTCGGGAATGCACCGTACCGGATTTTTCCCTCATGATTACGCTTCGGCATATGCGGCATTGAAACAGTCGGAATATGTGAACAGTATTGTCAAGTTTTCGCATTTCTCCTGTGCGGACGAACCCGAAAGCGGTATGACGGAAATACAGATGGAAGCATTCGATTTGGGTACGGAAGGGCTGGAAGGCGAAGAAAGCCTTGCCAACTCCGCCGCTATTTTGAATGTTCCCGAAGCACGCAGGGACTGGGGGCGCGCGGGCTTGGCGTTATACGGCATTTCCCCGTTCGGAGGCAGCGATGATAGGCTGAAACCCGTGATGAGGCTTTCCACCCGTATTTTCGGCGAACGCGTTTTGCAGCCGCACTCCCCTATCGGTTATGGCGCAACATTTTATACCAGTAAATCTACGCGCGTCGGCCTGATTGCATGCGGTTATGCGGACGGTTATCCGCGCCGCGCCCCAAGCAATTCCCCTGTCGCCGTCGACGGTAAATTGACCCGGGTCATCGGCAGGGTCTCTATGGATATGATGACCATCGAGCTGGACGCTTCGCAAGAAGGTTTGAGACACGAGGTCGAACTGTGGGGCGATACGGTCAACATCAATACCGTTGCCGAAGCGGCCGGAACCATCCCTTACGAATTGATGTGCAATATCAAACGTGCAAAATTCACTTATATCGAGTAATCAAGTCCAAACGAAAATGCCGTCTGAAGCCTTTCAGACGGCATAAATGCGTTTTGACAAAATCAGTATAAGTCCTGTCCTGACTGTATTTGCAGTTACTGCCCCGTTTTCCACGCGAAGATACGTTTCTTCAAATTATCCACCATGTCGTGGTTGACAATCGCGTCGAACGTACCGTCCAGCTTGGCGATTTCGGCTTTGTCTTCATTGCTGAGCGCAAAATCAAAGACGTTTAGGTTCTCCGCCATTCGTTCGGGTTTAATGGATTTTGCCAATACAATGATGCCACGTTCCACCAGCCAGCGGGTAATCACTTGTGCCACAGATTTGCCGTATTTCGCACCGATTTTGCTTAACACGGAATTGTGGAAAATATCGTTTTTGCCTTCAGCAAACGGCGCCCATGCTTCCACGGCGATGCTTTCAGCCTGCAAAGCGGCAACGGCTTCGGTTTTTTGTTGGAACGGATTGATTTCAATCTGATTAGCCTGCGGCATCACTTTATTGAATAGTCCCAAATCCACCGCGCGTACGGGCGAAAAATTGCTCACGCCGATGGCGCGGATTTTGCCGGCTGCCTGATATTCTTCCAGCGCGCGCCATGTGCCGTAACTGTCGCCGTAAGGCTGATGAATCAGCACCATATCGATGTAATCCAAATTCAGACGGCCTAATGAACGATCCAGCGAGCCCTTGGCGGCTTCGTAGCCGAAATTTTCCACCCAAATTTTGGTGGTAACGAACAATTTTTCGCGTGCCACGCCGCTGTTTTTAATTCCCAAACCGACTTCGGTTTCATTCATATAAACCTGCGCGGTGTCGATATGGCGGTAGCCCGCCTTGATGGCGGCAATCACGGCTTGCTCGGTTTCTGCGGGCGGAATTTGAAATACTCCGAAACCGAGCACAGGAATTTGTACGCCGTTGTTTAATGTGATGTTTTGCATGATATTGCCTCCTGTTTGTTCTCATGAAAGTGTAGCCATTTTAGCCCGTGTTTTTATTGAGATAAATTAGGTTTGGTTTTATGATGTCGTGAATTAAATTCACTAATCAGCTAAAACGGGGCAGGAAAATGCAGAACTTTAACGAGCTGAATTATTTTTTGACACTCGCGCAAACGCAGAGTTTTGTGAAAGCGGGACAGCTTTTGGGGATTTCTTCTTCGGCGTTGAGCCACAGCATGAAAAATCTGGAAACGCGGCTGAACCTGCGCCTGTTCAACCGCACTACGCGCAATGTGTCGCTGACCGAAGCCGGACAGCAGCTTTTTGAGCAGCTTTTCCCGCTTTATCAAGCGATTAACAACGAAGTTGATGCGTTGAACGATTTTTTGAATACGCCATCGGGATTGATTCGCATCAATGCCCCTGCAATGGCAGCGGAAGCCGTGTTGTATCCAAAATTAAAGCCGATTTTGAACCAATACCCGAAAATCCGCTTGGAAATCGTGGTGGACGATCGTTGGGCAGACATTGTGAAAGAAGGGTTTGATATGGGCGTTCGATTAGGCAACGAGGTAGCGAAAGAAATGATTGCGGTGCCGATTTCCGCACCACTTAAAATGGCGTTGGTTGCCTCGCCCGATTATTTGGCGCAATACGGTTCGCCGAAAAATATTGACGATTTGCAGCAGCACCGCCTTATCGGCGCAAAGCTCTCCGCCGAACACGGCGCGGAGATGCAGTGGGAATTCAAATACAAAAAAGAGCTGATGACGTTCACGCCCAAATCGCAGTTTTCCATCAACAATCATCTGCGCCGGCAAGCCGTTTCAGACGGCCTTGGCATTGCGTGGATAGCACATATGAGCGTGGCGGATGCACTCAATTCGGGGCACCTGGTCGAGCTGTTGCCCGAGTACGCCATCACTTACGATCCGCTTTACCTCTATTACCCCAGCCGCCGCGGGCATTCCAATGTGTTTAG
This sequence comes from Neisseria sp. Marseille-Q1983, assembly GCF_018224585.1. Taxonomy (NCBI): domain Bacteria; kingdom Pseudomonadati; phylum Pseudomonadota; class Betaproteobacteria; order Neisseriales; family Neisseriaceae; genus Neisseria; species Neisseria sp. Marseille-Q1983. The sequence goes on along the minus strand of NZ_JAGTUI010000024.1, from coordinate 6,442 downwards.
GTTGATTGTGGATGCGTTAAAAGTAAAAGCCGTCTGAAATTTCAGACGGCTTTTTTATAACAAAGGCATTACCAAATAGAAAATACCGACAATACCCACAATCTGAAACCCCATCCTTCCCGCAAAAACGGAAAATCAAAATCAGAAACCTAAAATTTCGTCATTCCCGCGCAGGCGGGAATCCGGTTTTTTGAGTTTCCGTCATTTCTGATAAATTCTCGTCGTTTTTCATTTCTAGATTCCCGCATGCGTGGGAATGACAAAATTAAAGTTTCAGAATTTATTTGAACAACAAACTAGATTCCCGCTTTCGTGGGGATGACGGCGGATAGGTTTTGTTGTTTCGGATAAATTCCTGTTGTTTTTTGGTTTCCAGATTCCCACCTTTAAAAGAATGACGTAAGAAAGCAGAAATAAGGACACAGGGATTTTTTAAATTTGCAATATTCTTTTCTAAAGACATTTTACCCAATGCCCATAAACAAAAATGCCGTCTGAAGCCTTTCAGACGGCATTTCCCCATCAAAACCGTAATCAGTTTTTCATCGATTGAACCGGAGCCGGGATTCTGCCGCCCCGGTTGACGAACACTTCGCACGAACCTTCTTTAACCGGCATTACAGGCGCGTAGCCCAACAGACCGCCGAACTCGACGCTGTCGCCGACGGTTTTACCCGTTACCGGAATAATGCGCACGGCAGTGGTTTTGCTGTTAATCATACCGATGGCAGCTTCGTCGGCAATGATGCCGGAAATAGTGTGCGCGGGCGTATCGCCGGGGACGGCAATCATGTCCAAACCAACGGAGCAGACAGCGGTCATCGCTTCGAGTTTGTCCAGCGTCAGTACGCCTGCTTCGGCGGCGGCAATCATACCTTCGTCTTCCGAAACGGGGATAAACGCGCCACTCAAACCGCCAACCGCGCTCGAAGCCATCATGCCGCCCTTTTTCACGGCATCGTTCAGCAATGCCAAGGCAGCCGTCGTGCCGTGCGTACCGCAGACGCTCAAGCCCATTTCTTCAAGGATGCGCGCCACCGAGTCGCCGACGGCTGGGGTCGGTGCCAACGACAAGTCGAGAATACCAAACGGGATATTCAGCATTTTTGAGGCTTCGCGGCCGATGAGTTCGCCCACGCGGGTAATTTTGAAAGCGGTTTTCTTCACAACTTCGGCGACTTCGGTCAGGCTGACCGCGTCCGAATTTTCCAACGCGGCTTTGACCACGCCCGGCCCCGATACGCCGACATTGATAACGGCATCCGCCTCGCCCGAGCCGTGAAACGCGCCCGCCATAAACGGGTTGTCTTCCACCGCGTTGCAGAACACGACGATTTTGGCGCAACCGAAACCTTCGGGCGTGATTTCAGCAGTGCGTTTGATGGTTTCGCCTGCCAGCTTGACCGCATCCATATTGATACCGGCACGCGTACTGCCGATATTGATGGAGCTGCACACGATATCAGTAGTTTTCATCGCTTCGGGAATGGAACGGATCAACACCTCGTCCGAAGGCGACATGCCTTTTTGCACCAACGCGGAAAAGCCGCCGATAAAAGACACGCCGATGGCTTTGGCCGCCTTGTCCAAAGTTTGCGCCACACTGACGTAAGAATCGGCTTTGGTTGCCGCCGCGATTTGGGCAATCGGCGTGACGGAAATTCGCTGATTCACAATCGGCACGCCGTATTTGGCAGACAGATATTTTGCCGTCGCCACCAAGTCTTTGCCGACCGTGGTGATTTTGTTGTAAATGTTTTGGTTTAACACATTGATATCGCTGCTGATGCAGTCGTGCAAATCAATGCCGATAGTAATGGTGCGCACATCAAAATTCTGGTCGGCTACCATGCGGATGGTTTCGAGGATTTCGTTGGAATGGACTTGGGACATTTTTGGGGATTCCTTGTTGAATGGGTTTTATTTGGTGCAGGCTGCCTGTGATTTATTTTTGTTCTGAGACATAATGCGGTGTTTCTTCTACTGCGGCAAACAGTTTGCCGTCCGCATCCCATAAGGGTTGGCGGCAGGAATCGCAGTATGCCGCTTCGTGATTAGCATACGGCGGCGGATCGCTTATGGCCAAATCCCATGCCGACAGTTGACCGCAGGAGGAGCAATCGACCGTATATAAGATGAAATTTGCCGCTTTGTTCAGACTTTGGAAGGTCCAAAAATCAGACTGGATTCTTTCCAAACTTTTACATGCGTTGCTCGGAACAATAAACACAGTGTAGTCATCGCTGCCACTTTCCAAAAACATCAACCGCATTTTTTGCCGTTTGAGTTTGCCGTCGAAATAATCGAAGGCAAAGGGCAGAAAATTGCCGCTTTCCCAATCTTGGCCAAATTCTTTATCGAATTTTTTATATAAATCATCAGGTTTTACTTTTAGTATTTCTTTGCCGAATGCTACCAAACGCTCATTGACAAATTGATAAAGCTCACCCTGCCCACTCTCCCCTTTCCAATCTAAAAAGAGAAAAATACGGTTTTGATACAGGGCTTCTCGCAATATTTCGTTTTGAGAAGCTGATGGCAGCAGCGCAGTATATTCGTTTTCGGTAACAATTTTTTGCAGTATTTTTTCGGGTTTCATTGAAATATTCTCGTATTTTGGTATTTTGAAATGCAGACTGCCTGTATTTCCTTTTGCTTGGATTTGTTTTTACCGCCCAACCACTACCGCAACATCAGCCGTTTGACAAGCACAAACACAGGAAGCGACAGCAAAAACGCCAAAAATCCGTGCTCCACACTCTACACTTTGAACGACACGGTATCACTTTGTTATCGATCACGATTTGGTAGCGTGCAGTCATAAAAGCATTGGCATCTAATCGGTTATTTACGTAAAACAGCTCGAACGTGTCGGGTGGCAGGCAGGTCTATTGTAAATATACGCCTTCATGGTCGCGCAACACAGTATCTTCGCGCACCAAAGTTTCGATGCTTTTTCACCGGTTTAGAGGTTGGCGCAGGGTTATCATGGTGGAACTCCTTCTTTTCAGTCAGCCTGAACGGCCGGTAACGATGGTATCTCTGCCCTGTTCTCCAACACATTCAAAGCAGCCTGCACTTTGAAAACTAGAGTGCAGGCTGCTTTTTTCAGATTCGGTGCATGGCTTGAAAAATTTCTTCGTTTTGCATACGGATATCAAGCGCGAGTTTTTTGCTCTCTTCCGCAAACAAATCCAAAACTTCTTGACGCGATTTGGTGCATTTTGAAGTGTCTACCAAAATAATCATGGTAAAAAAATCGTCCATCAGCTGTTGGCTGATGTTGAGAATATTGATTTGGTTTTCCGCTAAAATTTTGGAAACGTCGTACACAATGCCCACACGATCTTTACCGATGACGGTGATGACTGAATTATTCACGAAGCTTTCTCCTTGCAGATATTCATTAGAAGCCAAAATTATATACCACTGCTAAATTTTCAAGAAACAATGCCATCAATCTACACATATAAGAATGCCGTCTGAATATATTTCAGACGGCATCAAATTTAGGGTTCGATTAAATAACCATCCTTATCCCACTGGGTTTTCCTAACCAACTTATCATCCTGATAAACAGCTTCGCTCTTTTTAGAACCATCTTCATACCACTCTAAGACTACTCCATTACGTTTATGATGATGGATAGACAGTTCCGAGAGTAATCGACCGCTTTCATCCCATGTCAGAATCTTAGCTGGCTCATCATTGACCATGACCATTTCCGTTTTGATATTGCCATCAGCATACCATTGTTTCCATACGCCGTTTGCCTTATTTTGTTTAAACTGGATTTCACTTTCCTTGCTGCCATTACGGTAATAGCGGTATCCCGTACCCTCACTCAAGCCATTTTTATAAGGCATAACTGCAGATTTTTTACCGTTCGAATACCAGTTGACCCATTCCCCGTCCGGCTTACCCTTGCTGAAGCCCCCCGCCATTTTTTTCTGACCATTAAAATGCCACAAAATCAACATACCGTTTTGCAGGGTAGGCACAAAAGATTTGATTTGCGTTGAAGCAACGATATAAGGTTCAGAATATTTCTTCATCGACGGATAATAAAAATCCTGCGCGTGTGCGATACCCGCCGCCACACTATATTGCCTGATATAAGCGGCAGAAGACATCGTCGCCGTCAGCTTTCCGTTCTGATTAAAATAAACAGAATAGGTCTGCGCCGGCAAAGCGGCCGAAAAACCCAACAGGACAGTTGAAAATACAATCCGAGATAATTTTTTCATTGCAATAGCGATATAAAAACAATTAACTTATAAACAATATGGTAAGGATTTCTCTGCCAAGCGTCAAACCCGAGACAACGTGTCGTAAAAATGCCGTCTGAAAACAAATCGTCTTCAGACGGCATTTCCCCTTCAACTCACTCTTCACCCAATAACTGCTCGCGCGTCAAGAGGAAAACAAAACCGTCGCCCCCGCTGGTTTCCAACCAAGTAAAAGGCAACTCTGGATACGCTGCTTCCAATACATCCCTGTTATGCCCGATTTCCACCAGCAATACACCTTTGGGATTCAGAAACTTTGCCGCATTCAGAAGAATCTGCCTGGTGGCATCCAATCCATCCGCCCCGCTGCCCAACGCCAATTCCGGTTCGTGCAAATACTCTTCAGGCAATAACTCAACCGATTCCGCATCGACATAAGGCGGATTGGAAACAATCAAATCATAAGTGCCTTCCAGTCCCTCAAATAAATCGGTATGAATAAGCTGGATGCGTTCTTCCAGACCATAATCTTCAATATTGATCCCTGCAACTTCCAAAGCATCCAAACTCACATCGACCGCATCAATTTGGGCATCAGGATAATGATGCGCCATCTGAATGGCAAGGCAACCGCTTCCGGTACAAAGATCCAAAGCATTATGCACCAGCTCATCGTATTCTATCCAAGGTCTAAGTCCGTCACCCAGCAATTCATAAATGAAGGAACGAGGTACGATTACGCGCTCGTCCACATAGAAATCAAACTCACCCTGCCAGGCCTGCCGCGTCAAATAAGCGGCAGGAATATGTTCGACGGCACGCCGCTCAATAACCGCCAACACTTCCTCTTTTTCAGCTTCCAAGAGTTTTGCATCAAGATATGGGGCAAGCATATCCAAAGGCAAATTCAAAGTATGCAGAATCAAATAAACTGCTTCATCATGCGCATTATCTGTTCCATGACCAAAAAAGAGCCCTGCCTCATTAAAACGGCTGACTGCAAAACGTAAAACATCGCGGATAGTCGTCAATTCTTGTGCGGCCTGATTAAACATAATATGAACCATTCTGCGTATAGATGCTTTTAATTATAACAGAAACAACAAGCAAACCTTTTCATATCGCCAAATAACCACTCAATCTACCCATACATCTACATAAATGCCCGCGCGAAAACCATCTCCCGAACGAAAACGGCAATGGCGGACGGTATAGGCAACCTGATGTGCTGGCACTCTGCGTCAAAGGCAAATCAGGCGGAATTATCCATCATAACAAAACTTGATGACTTATTGCGCTACGCAAAATATGAGGGTTCTTATTCGGATAAGAAAGGTCATCCTGATATTATTGCAGCACATAAGTATCGTGCCGTTGCCAAGGTTGGGAATGAGTCTTTAAATGTCGGTGTGATTGTAAGGGAGTTCCCGGACGGCCATAAACATTACGACCATTTCATCTTGAAGGATGAGTAAAGCCCTTTTGCAGTGTGGCTCTGGAGCGGATACCGTTAAGGCAAGTACGCCTCCAGCCTTGAAAAAGGGCTTTAAATTCAGCATACCATTTATACAGACAGGAGTAAACCCATGACAAAGTTATACGCAGAAATCGCCAAGAGGGAGGCGCAGGACGACGGCACGGTCAAGGTTTTGGGTTATGCCTAAAGCGAGGCGGTCGATTCGGACGGTGAAGTCATCGCGACGGCAGCTATGAAGGCGGCGATTCCCGATTATATGAAGTTTGGCGAGGGGCGCGAGATGCACGGCTCAAACGCTGCGGGAACGGCAATTGAAATCAACGTTGAAGACGACGGTATAACCTTTTTCGGTGCTCATATCATCGACCCCGTTGTCGTGGCGAAAGTCAAAACAGGCGTTTACAAAGGCTTTTCCATCGGCGGCAGCGTTACCGCCCGCAATGATTTGAACAAGTCGCAAATCACGGGCTTGAAGCTGACGGAAATCAGCCTTGTCGACCGCCCTGCCAATCCTGATGCGGTGTTTACCTGCTTTAAGGCGGACAAAGGTGCGGAAGCGGTAAACAACGATACAGAACATAATACTGCATATTTTAGCCATTTCCCTTCCAAACAAAAAAGCACCGGCGGCAGCCGATGCCCCTTCCTTTACAGGTTCCCCTATTTTTTAGCTGCGGGCAGAGCCGGTTTGGCGGGGGCTTTTGGCGCGGGCGCACCGACGGAAGCCTGGTCCTTC
>NZ_JAGTUI010000023.1:0-33467 GCF_018224585.1 Neisseria sp. Marseille-Q1983 | reverse complement strand
TCTCTTTGAGCTAAGGCGAGGCAACGCCGTACTGGTTTTTGTTAATCCACTATAATAGTTTAATCAATCGGATGCCCTCTGCAATATTTCAGGCGGCTATTATTTATTTCTGATGCCTTTTCCCAAGCTGTCCGGCTTGTTTACAGCCCGCATCGGGATTTTTACCGCCGCAGATGATGCGTCGCAACTCTTCCGTAAACTCGGGCAGATGATGTCGCGCGATTTTCCCTGACAATGCAGTCCAAGATACCGCTATTTCACTCATCGATTTCTTGATTAAGCGCGGATTTTTGGCAACGACGGACTGACCGACAGGCGAACCGTAAAAGGCAATCATGCCGTCAATTTCTTCTTGCGTATATATCTCACGGGCATTCTTCAATAAAGTATTGCGGACAGCCTGTTTCACTTCGGGCGTGATCAAATCTTTCAAAACATTCTCACGATAGCGGTTAAAGGCTTTTGCCGCCTGATCTTTTTTCTCTTCCGGCATTTCGGCAAGGGCTTTGTCCGCATACGGTTTAAATCCGGCATTAAAGCCCTCAATCATATTTTTTTCTATATCCCGGTCAAAATTCTGCGTATCCAGCCAACGCTCCAGCGACGCGTCGCTGGGCGGGGCGGCAAAAGCATTGGTGCATACGAATGCGGCGGCAAGCAGTAAGGTTTTCAGTTTCATCAAAGACTCCTCCGGACTGGAAATTTCGTTTTTAAAACACCAATCACCGCGCAACACAAGACAACGCCTGATGCGCGGTCAAGTGTGGGCATATTTTCCACAATCAAACCATTATTTCTGCAACTCAATCAATTGGATACCGCATTGATGGGTTGACGGTGCAGGAACGGCTTCATAATCCTTGCCTGCTTCGGGTTTAAACGTCAAAGTACCGGCATCACAGCTGAGATACCGTTTATAAACCGTGTTTCCCTGTGCATTTTTCATGACATGGGCGGGCGCGTTAATCGTATTTTTCAAAGCAATTTCCACATTTGCCGGAATGATAAACTCTTTGAAAAATGCGTTTGAACCGATATTGTTGAATTGTGAAGGATTTTTACTGAATTCAGATTCAGGCATACCGATGCTTTCATTCCCTTTCAGATGGAAAAGAGATGCCATGCTCTGTCCCATACCGCCGCCTACGACGACTTTTTCCGCTTTGCCTTTGGGATCGATGATTAAAACAGTGGGTCTGCCGTTTTGTCCGTACAGGCGGATGCGCGCATCGCTCGACGGATTATATGGCTTGTTTGCCGATGACAATTCGGTGCTGACACACGCCGAAACAGACAAGGCAACAGCACATAACATCATTATTTTTTTCATTTTTTTCTCCAAAAATCAAAATAAGGGTACTCAGGATAAAACACTTAGCTTTCAGACGGCATCTTGTTTTTTTTCAAACGTGCCAACACAAACGCCGCCAAATCAGGTTCGATTATCGCACAAACCGGCAGCACCCAAACATTATCGGTGCAAATGCCGTCTGAAAATTTGACCGCATCTTTTTCAGTTACCAGCACCACATCGGCAGGCGGCAAATCCCGATTGGAAATATTGGCATGGTCGGGCAGAGCAACCGTTTGGTCAAGGCGGATGCCCATGTGTATCAGAGTATCGAAGAAACGCTGCGGTCTGGCGATACCGGCAACCGCTGCGACGCGCTTCCCTGACAATGTCGAAATATCCAGTTTTTCAGACGGACGGTTCAAACGGTAAACCGCACCCGCCTCAATACGGCTGCCGAACAAATGTTCAGACGGCATAAAACCATCCGCCGCCCTGCCGCCGACCACCACCGCATCCACGCTTTCCAATCTCGACAAAGGTTCGCGCAAACTGCCGTTGGGCAGCAAATCTAAATCCGTACGTCCTGTATCCGCCGCCGGAAACACCGCAATTTCCACATCCCGCCGCAGGGCGTAATGCTGCAAACCGTCGTCCGCCACAATCAGTCCGATGTCGGGATGCGCCGCCAGCAACGCCCTGCCTGCCTCCGCACGGCTGCTGCCCACAGCCGTCGGCGCACCGGTTTTGCGGAACAGCAGCAAAGGCTCATCGCCCGCATCTTCCGCTCGGCTCTCGGCATTCAATACATGAACCGCCTTGCTCTTGCGCCCGTAGCCTCGGCTGATGATGCCGACCTTGACGCCCTTTTCCTGCAAACCCGACACCAGCGCGGCAACAATCGGCGTTTTCCCCGTCCCACCCGCGTGAATATTGCCGACCACGACCACAGGCACGGACAGCTTTTCGCTTTGCCGTTTTCCCGATAAAAAATCCGCCCGCCGTTTTGCCGCAATTTTGGCAAACAGCCCGGAGAGCGGCTTAAGCAGAAAAGACAAAACCGGATAAGGTTTTTGCCAATGTCGTTCGATAAGGGTATGAAATTTGAAACAATTCGGCATATTCGATACAAATCTTCGAAGCAGAATCAGCCGGTGCCTTAATAATGCGTACCCGATGCAGACCCACCTATAAGCAATATGAAAATCAAACCGATAAGCGAACCAACAAGGTAAATAAGCAACAGTGCTTTACAGAAATTGGCACGATTAGGGTTGCCTCTGCCGAACGCCCAAACAAAAAGCATAATGATGTTGACCAAAGGAATCATGAAAACAATCATCGTCAACACCCATTGTCCTGTCGTCATGACGGGGGCGTTGTCGTTTTGGATTTCAGGCGTGTTGTTGATGTTGTAACGGACGGGTTCCATATTTTTCCTTTTTAGGACAGGTTTCAAATCGTCGGACAGCAAAATACCGCCTGAAAACAGTTCAGACGGCATTTTAACCACAAACGGCTTACAGCTTCCATTCGCCCAGCTTGGCAGCGTAGGCTTCCAAGTCGGCAATCGGACGGGTTGCCACGCCGCTTTCCATCGCTGCTTTGGCGGCAGCCGTAGCAACGCGAGGCAGCAGGCGGGAATCGAACGGAGTCGGAATCAAGTATTCCGCGCCGAATTCGAATTTCTTACCGTAAGCGGCAACCACTTCTTCAGTTACCTCTTCCATCGCCAAATCTGCCAAAGCGTATACGCAAGCGCGTTTCATTTCTTCGTTGATGGTGGTCGCGCCAACATCCAACGCGCCGCGGAAGATGAACGGGAAGCACAATACATTGTTGACTTGGTTCGGGAAGTCGGAGCGGCCGGTGCCGATAACCACGTCCGGACGGGTTTCTTTCGCCAGCGGCGGCAGGATTTCCGGATTCGGGTTGGCCATAGCGAACACGATGGGTTTTTCGTTCATCGTGTTCAACATTTCGGGGGTCAGCAGGTTCGCGCCGGACAGACCCAAGAAGATGTCTTTGCCTTTAACCGCATCGGCCAATACGCGCTGGCCGTTGTCTTCAATGGCGTAGAACTGTTTGGACTCATCCATGCGGTCTTTGTCTTCGCGGGTTTGGTAAATCACGCCTTTGGAGTCGCAAACGGTTACGTTTTCACGTTTCAAGCCCAAATCCAGCAGTTGGTTCAAGCAGGCAATCGCGGCCGCGCCCGCACCGGAACATACCAAGGTCGCTTCTTCGATTTTACGGCCGGTAAAACGCAGGGCGTTCAATACGGCGGCGGCGGTAATGATGGCGGTACCGTGCTGGTCGTCGTGGAATACGGGGATTTTGCAGCGTTTGCGTAATTCGCGTTCGATGTAGAAACACTCGGGTGCTTTGATGTCTTCGAGATTGATGCCGCCGAAGGTCGGCTCTAAAGCAGCGATGATGTCCACCAGTTTTTGCGGGTCTTTTTCATCGATTTCGATATCGAACACATCCACACCGGCGAATTTTTTGAACAATACGCCTTTGCCTTCCATCACAGGTTTGCCCGCCAGCGCGCCGATGTCGCCCAAGCCTAAAACGGCCGTACCGTTGGAAATGACGGCGACCAAGTTGCCTTTGGCGGTGTATTTGTAGGCATTTTGCGGATCGGCATGGATTTCCATACAAGGAGCGGCTACGCCAGGAGAGTACGCCAACGCCAAATCTTTAGAAGTGGCCAGAGATTTGGTTGGGGTAACGGAGATTTTGCCCGGCACGGGGAATTCGTGGAACTGCAGGGCGGCTTCTTTTAATGAGTTTTCCATGTGTCAATCCTGTTGCGAGAAAAAGATTTGAATCGAACTGTCCGAAACACTTTCGAGACATTGGGTTACGGGCGGTTCGTTAATATTGCCGACGCATCCTGCCTTGTAACTGAACGTAATTCTATCATGCCGAAAGTTTGGCGCATACCGCCATTTTCACCTGCGGCACTGCCGTTTGATTTTCGGCGCGGGTGGATGCGCTTGTTTCAATATTTGCCGCATCAACAGCCAAAATGTCCATCCAACACTTTTTCTATGTTGTTTCTGACTTCATCCAAGCTGCGGTTACTGTCGATAACGGCGTAACGTTCCGGGCAGGCTGCGGCACGGTTCAGATAAACGCTGCGCACACGCATGAAGAAATCTTCCTGTTCCTGCTCGAACCGGTCTTTCTCGCGCGACTGTCCGATACGCGCCATCGACACTTCGAGCGGCACATCCAACAGCAGGGTCAAATCGGGGCGCAAACCGCCCTGCACCCAATGTTCCAATATTTCAATGTCTTCAGACGGCATTCCCCGCCCGCCGCCCTGATAGGCGAAGGTTGCGTCGGTAAAACGGTCTGATACGACGTGTATGCCGTCTGAAAGCGCGGGCAATATCACGTCTTCAATATGCTGCATTCTGGCGGCGAACACCATCAGTGTTTCCGCACGCAAACCGGCCTTGGTTTCAGGGTTGAGCAGGATTTCGCGCAAAGCCTCACCGACCGGCGTTCCGCCCGGCTCGCGCGTGAACAGCACGGGCAGCCCCCTCCGTTCAAACCATGCTTTGATGACGGCAAGGTTGGTGGATTTTCCGGCGCCGTCTATGCCGTCCAAAGTGATGAATTGCGGTTTCATATTAGTTTTCCCGACAAGGATATGCCGTCTGAAAACACAAACTTTTCAGACGGCATGGTTTATTTTTTCAAAATATATTTGCGGACGGCGGCGTTGTGTTCGGTCAAGTCATGACTGAACTGGCTCAAACCCGTACCGTCCATTTTAGAAACAAAATAAAGGTATTTCTCACCGGACGGATGGGCGGCGGCATCGAGTGCCGCCTTGCCGGGCAGCGCAATCGGGGTTGGCGGCAGACCGCCGCGCGTGTAGGTGTTGTACGGCGTGTCGCGGCGCAGGTCGGCTTTACGGATTTTGCCCTTGTATGCCGCACCCATACCGTAAATCACGGACGGGTCGGTTTGCAGGCGCATACCGATTTTCAGGCGGTTGACGAAGACGGAAGCAACATGGTCGCGGTCGGCTTCATGCCCCGTTTCCTTTTCGATCAGGCTCGCCATAATCAGCATTTCATAAGGGTTTTTATAAGGCAGCCCGTCCTGCCTGCTTTCCCATGCCTCATTCAGGCGGCGTTGCATCGCCTTGTAGGCGGTTTGGTAAATCTGCAAATCGCTGCCGCCCGCATCGATTTCGTAGCTGTCGGGAAAAAACTGCCCTTCAGGATTGCCGCTGAAGGCATCGGGCGCAACTTCCGCCATCAGTTTTTCATTGCTCCAGCCTTTGGTGTCGTGTCCGATGTCGGGCGTTGCGTCGATGACTTTCCTCATATGCGAAAAACGCGACCCTTCGATAATCTGTACGGTAACCAAATCCGGTCTGCCGCCGCGCATTTTCTGCAAAATATCCCAAGCCGACACTTCCGAAGGAAGCCTGTACGTCCCCGTATGCAGCCTGTTGTGCACACCCAAAACGTAGGCCGCCGCCGTCAAAACATGTCTGCTGTACACGATGCGGTCTTCGGCAAGTTTCCTGCCGACCGAGGAAATACCCTGATTTTTAGCAATCTTGATTCGATATGCCCTGCCGTTGTCTTTAGGGACAAAAAGCAGCACGGCGAAAACGGCTGCCGCCGCAATTAAAAAAACGGCAGTCCATTTCAACATTTTTCTCAACATGGTAGGATTCCCAGCATTCGGAATACGTCTTAAAATTCGGGCGACAGTATAACCCAAATTACCCGCCGGACAGGAAGAACATCATGGACAATCACGCCGAAGCACACTGGCAAAACGGCTGGCTTCAAAGCATACGCCATACCCCGTCGCCCAATTTCAGCCCGAGGGAAACGGGGGAAACGGTTTCCCTGATCGTGTTGCACAACATTTCGCTGCCGCCGTTCGAATACGGCACGGATGCGGTGGAAAAGCTGTTTGCCAACCGGCTCGACCCCGACGGACATCCGTTCTTCAGCCTGATACACACTTTGCACGTATCCAGCCATTTCTTAATCAAACGCGACGGAGAAACGGTACAGTTCGTTTCCTGCGACAATATGGCATACCATGCCGGCGTATCTTCATTCGGCGGCAGGGAAAAATGCAACGCATTTTCAATCGGCATCGAACTGGAAGGCTGCGATTTCGAACCGTTTGCCGAAGCGCAATACCGTTCGCTCGAAACGCTGTTGGCAGCCCTCTGCCGCCGCTACCCCGTCACGGCGGTAACAGGGCACCAAGACATCGCACCCGGCCGCAAAACCGACCCCGGCCATTTTTTCGACTGGCGGCGGATCCGTGAGAAAGGGTTTCCCGTGGACAGAAATGCCGTCTGAAAACCACAGATTTCAGACGGCATTTCGGAAAATTTCCGCTTATTTCGACACACTGCTGTCAGACCCTGCAATTTTCGTTATAATTCAAACATTATGACAGACCGTTCAGGCACAATGCCGAAAACGCAAGCCCGATTTAACCGCAGCACCGCACTTTGCGCATCCTGCATCCCGAAATTTAACAAGTGATTGCCATGATTTACATCGTACTGTTTCTAGCCGTCGTCCTCGCCGTTGTCGCCTACAACATGTATCAGGAAAACCAATACCGCAAAAAAGTACGCGACCAGTTCGGACACTCCGACAAAGATGCCCTGCTCAACAGCAAAACCAGCCACGTCCGCGACGGCAAACCGTCCGGCGGGTCAGTCATGATGCCGAAACCCCAACCGGCGGTCAAAAAAACGGCAAAACCCCAAGACCCCGCCATGCGCAACCTGCAAGAGCAGGATGCCGTCTACATCGCCAAGCAGAAACAGGCAAAAGCCTCCCCGTTCAAAACCGAAATCGAAACCGTCTTGGAAGAAAGCGGCATTATCGGCAACTCCGCCCACACCGTTTCCGAACCCCAAACCGGACATTCCGCACCGAAACCTGACGACGCGCCGGCAAAACCCGTTCCCGTTCCGCAAACGCCGGCAAAACCGCTGATTACGCTCAAAGAGCTGTCGAAGGTCGAGCTGCCTTGGTTTGACGTGCGCTTCGACTTCATCTCCTATATCGCGCTGACCGAAGCCAAAGAACTGCACGCACTGCCGCGCCTTTCCAACCGCTGCCGCTACCAGATTGTCGGCTGCACCATGGACGACCATTTCCAGATTGCCGAACCCATCCCGGGCATCCGCTATCAGGCATTTATCGTGGGTATTCAGGCAGTCAGCCGCAACGGACTTGCCTCGCAGGAAGAACTCTCCGCATTCAACCGCCAGGTGGACGCATTCGCACAAAGCATGGGCGGTCAGACGCTGCACACCGACATCGCCGCCTTTATCGAAGTGGCTTCCGCACTGGATGCATTCTGCGCGCGCGTCGACCAGACCATCGCCATCCATTTGGTTTCCCCGACCAGCATCAGCGGCGTAGAACTGCGTTCCGCCGTAACGGGCGTGGGTTTCGTCTTGGAAGACGACGGCGCGTTCCACTATACCGACACGTCGGGTTCGACCATGTTCTCCATCTGCTCGCTCAACAACGAGCCGTTTACCAATGCCCTTTTGGACAACCAGTCCTACAAAGGCTTCAGTATGCTGCTCGACATCCCTCACTCTCCGGCAGGCGAAAAAACTTTCGACGATTTGTTTATGGATTTGGCGGTACGCCTGTCCGGCCAGTTGAACCTGAATCTGGTCAACGACAAAATGGAAGAAGTTTCGACCCAATGGCTCAAAGACGTACGCACTTATGTATTGGCGCGTCAGTCCGAGATGCTCAAAGTCGGTATCGAACCGGGCGGCAAAACCGCCCTGCGCCTGTTTTCATAACTCCGCAAACACAAAGGCGGATGCATCGGCAACGGTGTATCCGCCTTTTGTTTTCAGGTAAAATCCGACCGTTTCCAACCTGTTTCCCGTTCAGACGGCATCTTTAAAAATGCCGTCTGAAAACCTATCCGCCATGAATCCGACCGCACAACACATCCGCCGCCTCACCGACCTCCTTAACCGCTACGCCTACGAATACTACACCCTCGACGCGCCCAGCGTACCCGATGCCGAATACGACAAATTGTTCCGCGAACTCGAAGCATTGGAGTTAAACCATCCCGAGCTCAAACTGCCCGATAGCCCGACCCAGCGCGTCGGCGGCGAACCCTTGGCGGGATTTGCCGAAGTGCGCCACGAAGTGCCGATGCTGTCGCTGACCAACGCCTTCTCCCCGCAAGATGAAAACGGCGTGTTCGACCACGCCGAAATGTACGCTTTCGACCAACGCGTGCGCGACGGTTTGGACGGCGGCAATCCCGAATACGTTATCGAACCCAAATTCGACGGACTCGCCATCAGCCTGCTCTACCGCGACGGCGTATTGGTGCAGGCGGCAACGCGCGGCGACGGCGCGACGGGCGAAGACGTTACCCAAAACGTCAAAACCGTCGCCAACATCCCCCTTCGGCTGCACGGCGAAAACGCGCCCGAACTCATCGAAGTGCGCGGCGAAGTGCTGATGCTCAAAGCCGATTTTGCCGCTTTAAACCAACGTCAAGCCGAAAACGGGCAAAAACCCTTTGCCAATCCGCGCAACGCCGCCGCCGGCAGCCTGCGCCAACTCGATTCGCGCATTACCGCACAACGCAAACTGCACTTTTTCCCCTACTCCGTCGCCCGCCGGCAAGGCGGTTTCGAAGCTGAAGAACACATCCAAGAACTCGCCTATTTCCAAGAACTCGGCTTCAGTCTGCCCAATGGCAATTTCGGCTGTTTCAAAAATATCGACGAAGTATTGGCGTTTTACGAACAAATGCAGCAAAAACGCCCCGAACTGCCCTACGAAATCGACGGCATGGTCGTCAAAGTCAACAGCTTGGCGCAACAAAAAAAACTGGGCTTCATCTCCCGCGCGCCGCGCTGGGCGGTTGCCCACAAATTCCCTGCCGAAGAAGCCCTGACCATTGTCGAAGCGATTGACGTGCAAATCGGCAGGACGGGCGCGGTAACGCCGGTTGCCCGATTGCAGCCCGTCTTCGTCGGCGGCGTAACCGTCACCAACGCCACCCTGCACAATCAGGACGAAGTATCGCGCAAAGACGTGCGCGTCGGCGATACCGTCGTCGTGCGCCGCGCCGGAGACGTGATTCCCGAAGTCGTGCGCGTGATTTTCGAACGCCGCCCGATGCAGGAAACAGACGTTACGGGACTTTCAGACGGCATCAAACATCAGCAAGACGACCTGTTTGCCGAAACACCGTCCGCCAACCAAACCCAATCCGTTCCGCTCCATAAGCCCTACCGCCTACCGACCCATTGCCCCATTTGCCGCAGCGAAATCGAACGCGAAGAAGGCGAAGCTGTCGCCCGATGCAGCGGCGGTATGCTTTGTCAGGCGCAACGCGCGCAAGGCTTAATCCACTTCGCCTCGCGCAAAGCGATGGACATCGACGGCTTGGGTGAAAAACAAATCGAACAGCTTGTCGCGCAAGACCTCGTCCGCCACTTCGCCGACCTCTACCGCCTCGACATCCCGACCCTGCAAAAAATGAAGGAAGCGGCGGACAAAACCGTTGCCGAATCGGATCAAATGCCGTCTGAAGGCAGTTCGGTCGGCGCGTCGGGCAAACATAAAAAACAACCGGTCAAGTGGGCGGAAAACATCCTCGCAGGCATAGAATCCGGCAAAACACCCGAACTCGCCCGCTTCCTGTTCGCGCTCGGCATCCGCCACGTCGGCGAACGCACCGCCAAAATGCTGGCGCAGGCATTCGGCACATTGGAACACGTCCGCCGCGCCCCCGAACCCATCCTCGCCTGCCTGCCCGACATCGGCACGGTAGTGGCGCATTCCATTGCCCACTTCTTCGCCCAAGCCGAACAGCAGGCGATGATAGACGAGCTGCTCGCCGCAGGCGTTGCCCCGCAAACCCAAGCCGTCAGCCTGCCTGTCGCACAATATGCCGAACCGCAACGCTGGATTGCCCGCCTGCCCGGTTTCAAAATCAGCGAAAACAAAGCCCAAGCCTTATGGGAACTCGCCGGCAAAAGCATAGAAGGCCTGCAAACCGACAAAGCCCTCCCCGCCGACTGGCAAACATGGCGCAGCGAAGCACAAAACGCCGCCCTGCTCGAAAACCTAAAAACCTTCTTCGCGCAAATGCCGTCTGAAGACGAGGCGGCGCAAGGTTCAGACGGCATCAATAAAGCCGTAGCGGGCAAAACCTTCGTGTTAACTGGCACACTGCCCACCCTCAAACGCGACCAAGCCCAATCCCTAATCGAAGCCGCAGGCGGCAAAGTTTCCGGCAGCGTTTCCAAAAAAACCGATTACGTCGTCGCTGGAGAAGCCGCGGGCAGCAAGCTGGAAAAAGCCAATGCCTTGGGCGTTTCCGTCCTCAGCGAAGCCGAACTGCTTACCCTGCTCGGCTGAACCTATGCCGTCTGAACCGCCTTCAGACGGCATTGTCCACTTTTCCGAACCACACCATGCACACTATTTCCTTTCCAAACCGCACCCGACTCACCGCCCTGCCGCCCCTGTCGCTCTATATCCACATCCCGTGGTGCATCAAAAAATGCCCGTATTGCGACTTCAATTCCCACAGCCTGAAAAACGGATTGCCCGAAGCCGCCTATATCGACACGCTGCTGACCGATTTGCAGCTTGAATTGCCCAATATTTGGAGCAGGTCAGTGGAAACGATATTTTTCGGCGGCGGTACGCCCAGCCTGTTTCAGGCGGAATCGATTGACCGTTTGTTGAGCGGCGTGCGTTCGCTGTTGCGCTTGCAGCCGGAGGCGGAAATTACGTTGGAAGCCAATCCGGGGACATTTGAAATCGATAAGTTTCAAGGATTTAAAGACGCAGGTATTACGCGGATTTCTATTGGCGTGCAGAGTTTCAACGACGATATGCTTGCGCGGCTGGGGCGCGTCCACAACGGCAAAGAAGCCTTAACTGCCATAGCTACTGCCTTGAAATTATTTGATAAAGTCAATATCGACTTGATGTACGCCCTGCCGAACCAAACCGTTCAGACGGCATTGGACGACGTACAAACCGCCATCGCTACGGGCGCGACACACATCAGCGCGTATCATCTGACGATGGAGCCGAACACGCCGTTCGGTCATACGCCGCCGAAAGGTTTACCGCAAGACGAAGCGGCGCTCGACATCGAAGACGCGGTACACGGCGCACTGGAAGGCGCGGGTTTTATCCACTACGAAACATCGGCTTTTGCGAAACCCGCCATGCAGTGCCGCCACAATTTGAACTACTGGCAGTTCGGCGATTATTTAGGCATAGGCGCGGGCGCGCACGGCAAAATCTCCTACCCCGACCGCATCGAACGCACCATCCGCCGCCGCCATCCCAACGACTACCTCGCCTTAATGCAAAGTCAGCCAAGTGTTGCCGTCGAACGCAAAACCGTCGCCGCCGAAGATTTACCGTTCGAGTTTATGATGAACGCCCTGCGCCTGACCGACGGCGTACCCGCCGCGATGTTGCAGGAACGCACGGGCGTACCCGCCGCCAAAATCATGGCGCAAATCGAAACGGCAAGACAAAAAGGTCTGCTGGCAACCGACCCGACCGTATTTCGCCCAACCGAAAAAGGACGGTTGTTTTTAAACGATTTGTTGCAATGCTTTTTATAAACCTTTGTATTGCTGCGGCAGATGGTTTTCAGACGGCCTCCAAAACATGCTGCGCCTTTTATTGCGGTATTGAGACCCCTCAGTTATGCCAAACCATCCAAACATTGTTTAAACCGTCATAACACAATACAATTGCCCGTCGGCGGTTGCAAGCCGTTTGACTACTAATCATTTTCTATCCAATTATTGAGGATGACATCATGAAAAAAGTTCTGGCTACCTTAGTTGCCCTTTCCCTTCCCGCTATCGTATTGGCAGATAACAACCGTGGTTTCTACGTTCAAGGCGATGTTGGCCACTCAACCCTTAAAACCAGCGATGAAGGCGGCAAGACCAGTAGCAAAGGCTTCAGCCCGCGCCTGTCTGCCGGATATGATTTCGGTGATTTCCGTGTCGCTGCCGATTACACCCACTATAAAACTTGGAAAGACCATGAACAGGATTCGTCTCACACACTTGACTCAAAAATCAAACTCCAAAGCGTCGGCGTTTCCGCCATTTATGATTTCGACTTAAATTCCCCGGTTAAACCTTATGTCGGCGCACGCGTAGGCCTCAACCGCTTTTCTTATGACGACGATGACCGGCGTGAGAACTACCATGCGACAGAAACATTCCGTAAAACCAAAACCGGCTTGGGCGTAATGACCGGCATCGGCTACAACATCACCCAAAATGTTGCCTTGGATGCAGGCTACCGCTACAACCACTGGGGCAATTTTGACGGCATGAAAGTACACACTCACGAAGTGTCCGCCGGCGTACGCGTCAAATTCTAATATACGTGTTATTCCGCAAACCGCCGAGCCTTTCGGCGGTTTTGTTTTCAACATCCATGCCGTCTGAAACTACACAAGCAGACGGTTTTGTACGATAATCCGCAACACCGCGTTCCCCTTTCACACACATCCGTTTCAGGAGAAAATCATGGCCAAAACCATCATCCACACCGACAAAGCCCCTGCCGCCATCGGCGCATACAGCCAAGCCGTCCGAGCAGGCGACACCGTTTACATGAGCGGTCAAATTCCCCTCGATCCCGCCACGATGACCGTCGTCGGCAACGGCGACTTCCGCGCCGAAGCGCGCCAAGTGTTCCAAAACCTGCAAGCCGTCGCCGAAGCGGCAGGCGGTTCGCTGGACGACATCGTCAAGCTCAACGCCTATCTGACCGACTTGGGCAATTTTGCCGTTTTCAACGAAGTGATGGCGGAATTTATCGCCGAGCCGTTCCCCGCCCGCGCCGCCGTCGGTGTCGCCTCCCTGCCCAAAGGCGTGCAGGTCGAAGCCGAAGCCGTCCTCGTTTTGAACGCATAATTCCACGTTCGGACGGCATAAGATTTCCAACCGTGCCGTCCGAACCGCAACACTTTCCCACTTCACAACACCCGCAATGGCACATTACGCAATCGGCGACATCCAAGGCTGCTTCGACGAACTGACCGCGCTGCTCGATAAAATCGGCTTCAACCACGGCACGGATACCCTCTGGCTGACGGGCGACATCGTCAACCGCGGCCCGAAATCCCTCGAAACGCTGCAATTCTGCATCCGGCACGAAAACAGCGTGCAAATCGTCCTCGGCAACCACGACCTGCACCTGCTCGCCGTCGGCTGCGGCGAAGGCGCGCCCAAACGCAGCGACACAATCGAACCCATACTCAAACACCCCGACGGCAGAAAAATGCTCGACTGGCTGCGCGCGCAACCGCTTTTGATACGCGAGGGCAGCCGCGTGATGGTACACGCCGGCATCCTGCCGCAATGGCGCATAGCCAAAGCCGAATCGCTCGCTAGAGAAGCCGAAGCCGAACTGCGCGGCAAAAAATACGTCAAATTCTTCTCCAAAATGTACGGCAACAAACCGGCCGCGTGGGACGAAGGTTTGGAAGGCTATGCCCGCCTGCGCTTCATCGTCAACGCCTTCACGCGGATGCGCGCCCTGACCTTTAAAAACGAACTGGATTTCGACTACAAATCCACAGTGAAAAAAATGCCGCTTTACCTGCGCCCGTGGTTCAAAGCCCCCGACCGGCAAAACCTCGACCACACCATCATCTTCGGACACTGGTCTTCCTTGGGCTACACGAATGCCGACAACGTCATCTCGCTGGACACCGGCGCGCTGTGGGGCGGACAGCTGACCGCCGTCAACCTCGAAACGGAAGAAATTACCCAAGTCCAAGCCGCCAACGGCATAGACTGGAAAAGCTTCGCAAAATAACGGACCGCCCCACTATGCACAAAATCCTGCCCATCGCCCACGTCCTCTCCCGACTGGGTATGCTGTTTTCCTTTATCCTGCTGATACCCGCCGCCCTCTCCTACGCCTTTTCGGACGGCGCGTACACCGCCTTCGCCACCACCGCGACCGTTACCCTTTCCGGCTCGTGCATCGTCCGGCTCGCCACCCTCCGGTTCAGGCGCGAACTGCGCCCGCGCGACGGCTTCACCCTCGTCCTGATGTTGTGGCTGGCGTTTGCCGCTATGGCTGCGATGCCGATGTACCTGTATTTCCCGAATATGGGCTTCACCGACGCATTTTTTGAATCGATGTCGGGACTGACCACCACCGGCGCGACCGTCATCCCCCACGTCGACGGACTCGCCCCCTCCGTCAACTTTTGGCGGCATATGCTCAACTGGCTGGGCGGGATGGGCATCATCGTCCTTGCCGTCGCCATCCTGCCTATGCTCGGCGTAGGCGGCACGCAATTATTCAAAGCCGAAATCCCCGGCATTGACAAAGAAAGCAAAATGTCGCCGCGCATTTCCCAAGTGGCGAAAAAACTCTGGTTCGGCTACACCCTGATCACCATCCTCGCGGCAGCCTGCCTGCATTTTGCCGGGATGGGCTGGTTCGATGCCGTCTGTCACGCAATGGCGACCCTCTCGCTGGGCGGGTTTTCCACCCACGATGCCAGCATAGCTTATTACAACTCCCCCCTCATCGAGGCGGTCATCATCGTTTTCACCATTTTCGGCGGCATCAATTTTGCCAGCCATTTCGCCGCCCTCAACAGCCGCAGCCTCAAAACCTATTGGAAAGACGAAGAATGCCGGACAATGCTGCTGCTGCTCTCCGGCAGCATCCTTGCCGCCGCCCTGTACCTGTGGCACACCGGCCATTACGCCGGCTTCATCGAATCCCTGCGCTACACCGCCTTCAACTTCGTCTCCATCGGATTGGCAAACGGGCTGTCCAACACCGACTTCGCACAATGGCCGCTCCTGATTTCCCTGTGGATGTTTTTCCTCGCCAACATCCTCGCCAGCTCCGGCTCGACCGGCGGCGGCATCAAAACCATACGCGCCCTCGTCCTGTTCAAATTCAGCCTGCGCGAAATGATGGTGCTGCTGCACCCCAAAGCCGTCCGCACCGTCAAAATCAGCGGCAAGGCCATACCCGACCGCCTCGCGCTGACCGTTATGTCCTTCATCTTCATCTACTTTATGACCGTCGTCCTCTTCAGCTTCCTGCTGATGGCGAGCGGTATGGAATTTACCACCGCCTTTACCGCCGTCATCGCCTGCATTACCAATTCCGGCCCCGGACTGGGCGAAGTCGGGCCCGCCGGCAATTACGCCGGTTTGGACGTGATGCAGAAATGGATCTGCGTTACCGCCATGCTCTTGGGCAGGCTGGAAATCTTCACCGTCTTCATCCTCTTCACCCCCGCCTACTGGAAGAAATAAAAAATGCCGTCTGAACAGCTTTCAGACGGCATTTTGAAACGCTCCGCCCGCGATACGGACGGAAAACACGGACAAAAAAGCAGCCGTTTCAAAAACGGCTGCCTTATATTTTTTGGTCGGAGTGAAAGGATTCGAACCTTCGACCCCTTGCACCCCATGCAAGTGCGCTACCAGACTGCGCCACACTCCGACTCGATAAGTTGCGGATTATAGTTTCCGCCCGACGCTTTGGCAAGCATTAAAATCACAACCGCCCTTATCTTTTTGACACAACGGAAAATTTACCTGCAAACGCCGGCGCGTCCCGCCCGGACGGGAAAGGATGCGGAAAAGGACAAACGCCATAACGTGCGGCGTTTGCTATAATCAGCCCTTTCATCACCGCAGCCCGCTGAAAGATGCCGATGGCAAAACCGCTCAAATACCCCGTCTCCGCACTGGTCGTCCTTTATAGCGGGGACGGCGGCATCCTGCTCATCGAACGCACGCATCCGAAAGGGTTTTGGCAGTCGGTAACCGGCAGCCTCGAACCGGGCGAAACCGTCGCCCAAACGGCAAGGCGCGAAGTATGGGAAGAAACCGGCATCCTGCTGGCGGACGGGCAGCTTCAAGACTGGCACGACAGCACGGTTTACGAAATCTACCACCACTGGCGGCACCGCTATCCAAAAGGCGTGTTTGAAAACCGCGAACACCTCTTCTCTGCCGAAATCCCGCGTGATACGCCCATCGCCCTGCAACCCGAAGAACACGTCTCCTACGGTTGGTTCGATATGGAAGAAGCGGCGGAAAAAGTATTTTCCCCGTCCAACAGGCGCGCGATTTTGGAACTGGGCAGACGCTTGGGCAGGCTTTGAAAAATGCCGTCTGAAAATATCCGGAACCCTTTTCAGACGGCATGACGGCGTTTCCATCAAACTTTTTGTTTGCTATACTCCTGCCGTTCAAATCCTCAGAAACAAAGGAAACCAAATGGCAGACTTCAACCAAATCCTGACCCCGGGCGACGTGGACGGCGGCATCATCAACGTCGTCAACGAAATCCCCACCGGCAGCAACCACAAAATCGAGTGGAACCGCAAACTGGCCGCATTCCAACTCGACCGCGTCGAACCCGCCATCTTCGCCAAACCGACCAACTACGGCTTTATTCCCCAAACATTAGACGAAGACGGCGACGAATTGGACGTACTGCTCGTTACCGAACAACCTCTGGCAACCGGCGTATTCTTGGAAGCGCGCGTTATCGGCGTGATGAAATTCGTCGATGACGGCGAAGTGGACGACAAAATCGTCTGCGTCCCTGCCGACGACCGCAATAACGGCAACGCCTACAAAACTTTGTCCGATTTGCCGCAACAGCTCATCAAACAAATCGAGTTCCACTTCAACCACTACAAAGACCTGAAAAAAGCCGGTACGACCAAAGTCGAATCGTGGGGCGATGTGGAAGAAGCGAAAAAAGTCATCAAGGAATCCATCGAACGTTGGAACAAACAGGCATAACGCCCGCCATGCCGTCTGAACGCCGCTTCAGACGGCATTTTTCCAAGCTCTAGGGAATACCGTCCCAATCGGATATAATCCGAACATACCGTTTCCGACCGAACGCCATGAACCGCCGAAAAACCTATCTGTTGTCTGTTGCCCTGTTCACACTGGCATTTATGCTGCTCGTCCTCTTGGGTGCTTATCTGCTGACCGTCGGCAGCAAAGCCTTCGCCGTCGCCTCCTTTCTTTTCGCATTCGGCGCGCTGTTCGGGCAAATCGGCGCACTCGCCCTGTACCTGCGGCACAAATCCCTACGCGCCGCCCCATCTTCATCACAGGGAAACCGCTATGTCTGAAAAACCGGAAAAAATCGTTTTGGCAAGCGGCAATGTCGGCAAGCTCGAAGAATTCGGCAACTTATTCAAGCCTTACGGCATCACCGTATTGCCGCAATCCGCATTCGGCATACCCGAATGTCCGGAACCCTATCCCACCTTTGTCGAAAACGCGCTGGCAAAAGCCCGGCACGCCGCCGGACACAGCGGGCTGCCCGCACTCGCCGACGACAGCGGCATCTGTGCCGCCGCCCTAAACGGCGCGCCGGGCATCCATTCCGCACGCTACGCCGGCGACAACCCCAAATCCGATACCGCCAACAACCTGAAACTTGCCGCCGAACTTGCCGGCAAGACCGACAAAAGCTGCTGCTATGTCTGCGTATTGGTTTTTGTCCGCCATAAAGACGATTCGCGCCCGATTATCGCCGAGGGCATATGGCACGGGCAGTGGAACGGCACGCCGCTCGGGCAAAACGGTTTCGGTTACGACCCGTATTTTTATCTGCCCGAACACGGCAAAACCGCCGCCGAATTGGATTCGGAGGTCAAAAACCGCGAAAGCCACCGCGCGCAGGCACTCGCCGATTTAATCCGCAAACTCGCCCTTTAAACATCAAAACAATACAAAGGAAAAAGAATGAAACCGATAAAAAAAGCCGTTTTCCCCGTCGCAGGGATGGGAACCCGCTTCCTGCCCGCCACCAAGGCCAGCCCGAAAGAAATGCTGCCCATCGTCGACAAGCCGCTGATCCAATACGCCGTAGAAGAAGCCGTGGAAGCCGGCTGCACGGAAATGGTGTTTGTAACCGGACGCAACAAACGCAGCATCGAAGACCATTTCGACAAGGCATACGAACTCGAAACCGAGTTGGAAATGCGCCATAAAGACAAACTTCTGGAACACGTCCGCAACATCCTGCCGCCGAACATCACCTGCCTCTACATCCGTCAGGCGGAAGCGCTGGGCTTGGGACACGCCGTCTTGTGCGCCCGCGCCGCCATCGGCGACGAACCCTTTGCCGTGATTTTGGCTGACGACTTAATCGATGCCCCAAAAGGCGCGCTCAAACAAATGGTCGAAGTGTACGAACGCAGCGGCAACAGCGTTTTGGGCGTAGAAACCGTCGAACCGTCGCAAACCGGCTCATACGGCATCGTCGAAACCGAACAGCTCAAACAGTTCCAACGCATTACCGGCATTGTCGAAAAACCCAAGCCCGAAGACGCGCCCTCCAACCTTGCCGTCGTCGGACGCTACATCCTTACCCCGCGCATTTTCGACTTACTGACCGGACTGCCGCGCGGCGCGGGCAACGAAATCCAGCTTACAGACGGCATCGCCAAGCTGCTCGATCACGAATTTGTCCTGGCGCACCCCTTTGAAGGTACGCGCTACGACTGCGGCAGCAAACTGGGCTACCTCGAAGCCACCGTCGCCTACGGCCTGAAACACCCCGAAACCGGCGAACCCTTCCGCCGCCTTTTGGAAAAATACCGTACCGAATAACCACATCAAGGAATCCTTATGCACGACAAAACCTGGTCCGGACGTTTCAACGAACCCGTTTCCGAACTCGTCAAACAATACACCGCCTCCATCGGTTTCGACCGACGGCTTGCCGAATGGGACATCCAAGGCTCGCTGGCACACGCGCAAATGTTGAAAGAAACCGGCGTGTTGGACGAAGGCGATTTGGCGGACATCCGCCGGGGTATGGCGGAAATCCTCGAAGAAATCCGCAGCGGCAAAATCGAATGGTCGTCCGATTTGGAAGATGTCCATATGAACATCGAACACCGCCTGACCGACAAAATCGGCGATGCGGGCAAACGCCTGCACACCGGCCGCAGCCGCAACGACCAAGTCGCCACCGACATCCGCCTGTGGCTGCGCGACCAGATTACCGTTATCCAAAACCTGATTCAAAGCCTTCAGACGGCATTGCTGGATTTGGCGGAACAAAACACCGAAACCGTTATGCCCGGCTTTACCCACCTGCAAGTCGCCCAGCCGGTCAGCTTCGGACACCACATGCTCGCCTACGTCGAAATGCTCGGACGCGATAACGAACGAATGGCGGACTGCCGCCGCCGCGTCAACCGTATGCCGCTCGGCGCTGCCGCCCTTGCCGGTACGACCTATCCGATTCGGCGCGAAATTACCGCCGAACTGTTGGGCTTTGAACAAATCTGCCAAAACTCGCTCGATGCCGTATCCGACCGCGATTTTGCCATCGAGTTCACGGCCGCCGCCTCGCTGGTTATGGTTCATCTGAGCCGTCTTTCCGAAGAATTGATTTTGTGGATGAGTCCGCGTTTCGGCTTTATCGACATCGCCGACCGTTTCTGCACCGGCTCGTCCATCATGCCGCAGAAGAAAAACCCCGACGTGCCCGAACTCGTGCGCGGCAAATCCGGTCGCGTCATCGGACACCTTATCGGCCTGATTACCCTGATGAAATCCCAGCCCTTGGCGTACAACAAAGACAATCAGGAAGACAAAGAACCGCTGTTTGACACCGCCGACACGCTTATCGACACGTTGCGGATTTACGCCGATATGATGCGCGGCGTAACCGTCAAACCCGACAATATGCGCGCCGCCGTAATGCAGGGTTTTGCCACCGCCACCGATTTGGCGGATTATCTGGTCAAAAAAGGCATGCCTTTCCGCGACAGCCACGAAGTCGTCGCCCAAGCCGTGCGCCACGCTGACCAAGCGGGCGTCGATTTGAGCGAACTGCCGCTCGAAGTCCTACAAGGCTTCAGCAAGCTGATTTCAGACGAAGTGTACGGCGTGCTGACACCTGAAGGCAGCTTAAACGCGCGCAACCACTTGGGCGGCACCGCGCCGGAACAGGTACGCCTCCAAGTCAAACGCTGGCGTGAAGTGTCAGCTTAACCCCCGATGCCGTCTGAAGAAATGTTCAGACGGCATTTTTAAAAGGCAAGAACACTATGACCGATACGGATACCCAAGCCGGCCGCTTCGAACAGATGATGTGGCAGGCGGTGGACAAACTTTTTGAACAGCATGACGGCAAACTCGAAAGCATGGACGGACGGGAACAGGAGCTGGTTTTGATTTGGCGGGCGGAAGCCGACATCGGCAACGGCGGCATACTGCAATTTGTCTGCAACTGGGGTTTTCCCGCCGCCGAAAAGACTTGTTCCGTTCTGAAAAAAATCGGCGCGGTACACAGCGCAATGCTGATCCATCGGGCGGCAGACACATTGGACAAAGAAATCCGCCACCTCCAATCGGAAGGTAAAAACCTGAAAGAAATGTGGGATATAACGCAACATCTCGACAACAAAACCGCCTCACTGCTGAACAGTCTGGATGAACAATATTGGCAAGACCCCGACAAACTGTATCTGCTGGGATGGCAATACTATTCCGGCAACCCTGTTCAGACGGCATTTTAAAGGGAAGGGTTCTCAAGTATTCCGGCAAATCAAGATGCCGCCTTTGCCCTCATTCCGCCGCCCGTACGGCAATATGAAACAGCCCGGTTTTTGCCCGTTCCGACACGTATTACCCGCCGCTTCCGCCTTACGGGCGCGATGCACGGAAAAAAATACAAGTCAGAACAAACAATAACCGGATCGGACAACAACAAATTTAAAAAATAATTATTTGCATTTATAAAAAAGAAAGAATACACTACACCCCGTTATGTCTTAACAAGATATACACCCTCATTCATTAGGAGAAAATCGATATGAAAACATCTATCCGATACGCACTGCTTGCCGCAGCCCTGACCGCCGCAACCCCCGCGCTGGCAGACATTACCGTGTACAACGGCCAACACAAAGAAGCCACGCAGGCACTTGCCGATGCCTTTACCCAAGCCACCGGCATCAAAGTAAAAATTAACAGCGGCAAAAGCGACCAGCTTGCCGGCCAAATCAAAGAAGAAGGCAGCCGAAGCCCCGCCGACGTATTCTATTCCGAACAAATTCCCCCGCTGGTTACGCTTTCCGCAGCCAACCTCTTAGAAACCCTCCCTGCAAAAACGATTAACGACACACGCCGCAAAGGCGTGCCGGTTGCCGCCAAAAAAGACTGGGTGGCATTGAGCGGCCGTTCGCGCGTCGTCGTTTACGACACCCGCAAACTGTCTGAAAAAGATTTGGAAAAATCCGTCCTGAATTACGCCACGCCGAAATGGAAAGACCGCATCGGTTATGTGCCGACTTCAGGCGCATTCTTGGAACAGGTTGTCGCCATCGTCAAACTGAAAGGCGAAGCAGCCGCCCTGAAATGGCTCAAAGGCTTAAAAGAAAACGGCAAACTGTATGCTAAAAACACTGTCGCGCTCCAAGCCGTCGAAAACGGCGAAGTGCCGGCCGCCCTCATCAACAACTACTACTGGTATGCGTTTGCCAAAGAAAAAGGCGTGCACAACATCCATTCCCGCCTGAACTTCGTCCGCCACAAAGACCCCGGCGCACTCGTTACCTATTCCGGCGCGGCTGTGCTGAAATCTTCCCCGAACAAAGCCGAAGCACAAAAATTCGTCGCCTTCCTCGCAGGCAAACAAGGACAGCAGGTCTTGACTTCCGTCCGCGCAGAATATCCGCTGCACGCCGGCGTGTCTTCCCCGTTCAATATGGAACCTTATGCCAAATTGGAAGCACCTGAAGTATCTGCAACCACCATTGCCGACAAAGAAAATGCCACCCGCCTCCTCGAACAGGCAGGTCTGAAATAAACTCTTTCCGTTCAAACGGTCGGACAACCCTGCTGTCCGACCGTTTTCTATCCGAATCCGATTTATGTCCCGCAACAAAATACCCTCATGGCTGACCGCCCTCATCCTGCTTATCGCCTTGCCGCTGACCCTTCCTTTCCTTTATGTCGCCATGCGTTCGTGGCAGGTTGGTGCAACACGCGCCTACGAACTGCTGTTCCGCCCACGCATGTTTGATTTGCTGGGAAACACCCTGATGCTGATGTTCGGCGTTACCCTGATTTCTATCGTTTTGGGCATTACCTGCGCTGTCCTGTTCCAACGTTACCGCTTTTTCGGCAAAACCTTTTTTCAGACGGCAATTACTCTGCCCTTATGCATACCTGCATTTGTCAGCTGCTTTACATGGATCAGCCTGACTTTCCGCGTGGAGGGATTTTGGGGAACCGTTATGATTATGAGCCTGTCGTCTTTTCCCCTCGCCTACCTACCGGTCGAGGCGGCCCTCAAACGCATCAGCCTGTCGTTTGAAGAAGTCAGCCTTTCCTTGGGTAAAAGCCGCCTGCAAACTTTCTTTTCCGCCATACTTCCCCAACTCAAACCTGCCATCGGCAGCAGCATCCTGCTGATTGCGTTGCACATGCTGATTGAATTCGGTGCAGTATCGATACTCAACTATCCGACCTTTACCACCGCCATTTTCCAAGAATACGAAATGTCGTTCGACAATAACACCGCCGCGCTGCTGTCCGCCGTTTTAATGGCAGTGTGCGGCATCGTCGTATTTGGAGAAAGCATTTTCCGTGGAAAAACCAAGCTCTATCACAGCGGTAAAGGCGTTGCCCGCCCCTACCCAGTCAAAACGATGAAGCTGCCTGCGCAAATCTGCACAGTATTTTTTCTTGGCTCGCTGCTGGTTTTAAGCATCGTCATCCCATTCGGCATCCTTATCCGCTGGATGATGGTCGGCTCGTCCGGCACATTTGAACTCGTATCCGTATTCGATGCATTTGCCCGATCGATGGGCGTATCCGCCGCCGGCGCATTATTGACCATTTTGTGCGCACTGCCGCTCGTTTGGGCATCCGTACGCTACCGCAACCTGATAACCGTATGGATAGACAGGCTGCCCTTCCTGCTGCACGCCGTACCCGGCCTGGTGATCGCCTTGTCGCTGATTTATTTCAGCATCAACTATGCACCATCCGTTTACCAAACCTTTATCGTCGTCGTCCTTGCCTATTTCATGCTTTACCTGCCGATGGCGCAAACCACCCTGAGGACTTCCTTGGAACAATTCCCCAAAGGCATGGAACAGGTCGGCGCAACATTGGGGCGCGGACACTTCTTTATTTTCAGGACGTTGGTGCTGCCGTCCATCCTGCCCGGCATTACCGCCGCATTCGCACTCGTCTTCCTCAACCTGATGAAAGAGCTGACCGCCACCCTGCTGCTAACCGCAGATGATGTCCACACGCTCTCCACCGCCGTTTGGGAATACACGTCAGACGCACAATATGCCGCCGCCACCCCGTATGCCCTTATGCTGGTACTGTTTTCAGGCCTGCCCGTATTCATACTGAAAAAATACGCCTTCAAATAACACTGCTGCGAAAGACCGACTATGACCGCGCCCGCACTCCAAATCCGCCAACTGACCAAAAACTTCCAGAACCATGCCGTTCTGCAAAATATCTCGCTCACACTCGGCAAAGGGGAAATCCTCTTCGTCATCGGTGCATCAGGTTGCGGCAAAACCACGCTGCTGCGCTGCCTTGCCGGTTTTGAACAGCCCGATTCCGGAGAAATCTCGCTTTACGGAAGAACAATCTATTCAGAAAATACCAACCTTCCCGTCCGCGAACGCCGTTTGGGTTACGTCGTACAAGAAGGCGTACTGTTCCCCCACCTGACCGTTTACCGCAACATCGCCTACGGACTGGGCAACGGCAAAGGCAAGACGGCGCAGGAGCGGCAACGCATCGAAGCCATGATGACCCTGACCGGCATTTCCGAACTCTCAAACCGTCATCCGCACGAACTTTCGGGCGGACAGCAACAGCGCGTCGCCCTCGCCCGCGCCCTCGCCCCCGATCCCGAACTGATTTTGTTGGACGAACCCTTCAGCGCACTGGACGAACAGTTGCGCCGCCAGATTCGCGAAGACATGATTGCTGCCCTGCGCGCCAACGGCAAATCTGCCGTTTTCGTCAGCCACGACCGGGAAGAAGCCCTGCAATACGCCGACCGGATTGCCGTCATGAAACAGGGGCGCATCCTCCAGATTGCAGCCCCTCACGAACTGTACCGACAACCTGCCAACCTTGAAACAGCCCTGTTTATCGGCGAAGGTATCTCCCTGCCCGCCATACTCAACGCCGACGGTACGGCAGACTCCGAATTGGGCAGGCTCCCCGTCGGAAACACCTTACCCGCAGGCACACGCGGCACACTGCTCATCCGTCCGGAACAATTCAGCTTCAACTGTCCGAACACCCATGCTGCCGAATTATCCGCCACCATCCTCAACGCCATACCCAAAGCACGCCACATCCAAATCCGCCTGAAAATCGAGCAAACCATCCTGACGCTGAACACCCCCTACGCACCCGATTTTTCAGACGGCACACAGACACGCATCTACTTGAATTCAGAAGCACTGTTTTTCCCAGAACAACCTGCCCCGTAAGTTTGGAAACACCATGCCGTCTGAAAGGCGTGCCAATGTCTGGCGATATTCATCTTGTTGAAAACATAATTTATTTGTTAATATAGAAACACGCGGCAGCGTAAGACCGACTGCCGCCCAAAAACAGAAAATACCTGTTTGCGCAAACCGGACGGGAAATAGCCTATCCCGACATTTCCCCTCAAATCACAACACTTCCAACATACATGCCGCACACCGCAGCATACGAAAGGATATATCATGGCAAAAGTACTCATCGTACCCGTATCTGCCGGACTTGACGCATCCGCCGCCGCCCGATCATTTGCAAAAGCCTTGAACGCACAAATTTTCCAAGCCTTTGACGCACAAGCAGAAGCCCTGTTGGCGCAAGGCAAAAGCGACGACTGGTTTGACGCGACGGTCGGTAAAGTTGCCGCACTCGATGCCGACAACCTCATTATCGAAGGCATCGCACCCGATGCCGACAAAATCTACCTCGCAGGCAAAAACGTCGAACTGGCATTGTCCCTTGACGCGGCAGCCATCTTCGCCGTTCGCTCCGACAATGCCGATGCAGACGAACTGGCACACCGGTTGAACCTTGCCAAACAGTTCTTTGCCACCGCGCCGGGCGTATTGGAAGGTTTTGTCGTGGACGGCGCGGCAGCCTCCGTTGCCGAAGCGGCTGCCGAAAAAACCGGTTTGACATTCTTCGGCTCAAGCAGCGCGCCCAAAGACCTGTCCGTACTGGCAAACCGACAAACCAAACGCCTTTCGCCCGCCCAATTCCGCTACAACCTGATTGACTTCGCCCGTAAAGCCGACAAACGCATCGTCCTGCCGGAAGGTGCCGAGCCGCGCACCGTCCAAGCCGCCGCCATCTGTCACGAAAAAGGCATTGCACGCTGCGTCCTGCTTGCCAAACGCGAAGAAGTCGAAGCCGTTGCCAAAGAACGCGGCATCAGCCTGCCGGACTCTTTGGAAATCGTCGATCCCGCCTCATTGGTCGAACAATACGTCGAGCCGATGTGCGAACTGCGAAAATCCAAAGGCCTGACACCCGAAGACGCACGCAAGCAACTGCAAGACACCGTGGTACTCGGTACGATGATGATGGCGCAAAACGATGTGGACGGTCTGGTATCCGGTGCCGTTCATACGACCGCCAATACCATCCGCCCTGCTTTGCAACTGATTAAAACCGCACCGGGTGCAAGCCTCGTATCCAGCGTATTCTTTATGCTGCTACCCAACCAAGTCCTCGTCTTCGGAGACTGCGCGGTTAATCCGAACCCGACCGCGCAACAGCTTGCCGACATCGCCATCCAGTCTGCCGATTCCGCAAAAGCCTTCGGCATCGACCCGAAAGTGGCCATGATTTCCTACTCTACGGTCAACTCCGGCAGCGGTCCCGATGTCGATACCGTCATCGAAGCAACCAAACTTGCCCAAGAAAAACGCCCCGACCTCGCCATCGACGGCCCGCTGCAATATGATGCGGCAACCGTACCGGGCGTGGGCAAATCGAAAGCCCCGGGCAGCCCGGTCGCAGGACAGGCAACCGTTTTGGTCTTCCCAGACCTGAACACCGGCAACTGCACCTATAAAGCCGTACAACGCAACGCCAACGTCTTAAGCGTCGGCCCACTGCTGCAAGGCCTGCGCAAACCGGTCAACGACCTCTCCCGCGGCGCACTGGTAGAAGACATCGTGTTCACCATCGCCCTGACTGCCGTTCAGGCAAAACAAATGGAAGGCTGACAAACGGCTTTCCGGGTTTGAACCCTATGCCGTCTGAAGACAGATTCCCGTTTTCAGACGGCATTTTTATCAGCCCGGCACATTTGTTTGTTAAAATCGCAGCCATATTGCAAAAAAAGAGGAGGAAGCCATGCAAACCGCCATTATCGATTACGGTATGGGCAACCTGCATTCCGTATTGAAATCCGTCCGGACGGCGGGGCAGCTTGCCGGAAAAAATACCGAAATCTTTTTAAGCGGCGACCCCGACCGCGTGTCCCGCGCCGACAAAGTCATTTTTCCCGGGCAGGGCGCGATGCCCGACTGTATGGCGGCACTGACGCGCGGCGGCTTGGACGAGGCAGTCAAAGATGCCTTAAAAAACAAACCCTTTTTCGGAATCTGCGTCGGCGCGCAACTTTTATTCGACCACAGTGAAGAAGGAAACACCGACGGCTTGGGCTGGTTCGGCGGCAAAGTCAGACGCTTTGGGCGCGACCTCCGCGACCGGCAGGGATGCCGTCTGAAAGTGCCGCATATGGGCTGGAACACCGTGCGCCAAACCCAAAACCACCCGCTGTTTAAAGATATTCCCCAAGACACGCGTTTTTACTTCGTCCACAGCTACTATTTCGCCCCCGAAAATCCCGAAACCATATTGGGCGAAAGCGACTACCCGTCCCCGTTTGCCTGCATCGTCGGCAAAGACAACGTATTCGCCACGCAATTTCACACCGAAAAAAGCCACGATGCCGGGCTGGCGATGTTGAAAAACTTTTTAAACTGGTAAGCCGGATACGGCCCCGCACAAGGAGAAAAATTATGCTGCTGATACCCGCCATCGATTTGAAAGAAGGACGCTGCGTCCGCCTGAAACAAGGACTGATGGAAGAGGCGACCGTCTTTTCCGATTCGCCCGCCGAAACCGCGCTGCACTGGTTCGAACAAGGCGCGCGCCGCCTGCATCTGGTAGATTTGAACGGCGCGTTTGCCGGCGTTCCGCAA
Organism: Neisseria sp. Marseille-Q1983; assembly: GCF_018224585.1. NCBI lineage: Bacteria > Pseudomonadati > Pseudomonadota > Betaproteobacteria > Neisseriales > Neisseriaceae > Neisseria > Neisseria sp. Marseille-Q1983. The sequence continues at coordinate 5,872 of NZ_JAGTUI010000023.1, read as the reverse complement.
AACCTGCCCGCCATCAAAGACATCCTCTCCGCCGTCGCCAAAGACATCCCCGTACAGCTCGGCGGCGGCATACGCGATTTGAAAACCATCGGACAATATTTGGATTTGGGCTTAAACGACGTGATTATCGGCACGACGGCAGTCAAAAACCCCGACTTCGTGCGCGAGGCGTGCAAAGCCTTCCCCGGCAGGATTATCGTCGGGCTGGATGCCAAAGACGGTATGGCCGCCATCGACGGCTGGGCAACCGTAACCGGGCATCATGTAATTGATTTGGCAAAACGCTTTGAAGACGACGGTGTCAACAGCATCATCTACACCGACATCGGGCGCGACGGTATGATGAGCGGCGTGAACATCGACGCGACGGTCAAACTCGCCCAAGCCGTCCGCATTCCCGTCATCGCCTCCGGCGGACTGACCGGTTTGGACGACATCCGCGCCCTGTGTGCCGCCGAAAAACGTGGCGTAGCAGGCGCGATTACCGGCCGCGCGATTTACGAGGGCAGCATCGATTTTGCCCAAGCGCAGCAACTGGCAGATTCCCTCGACTAAAGGCATCCGATTATGGCACTGGCAAAACGCATCATCCCCTGTCTCGACGTAAAAGACGGACGCGTCGTCAAAGGCGTGAACTTCATCGGTTTGCGCGACGCGGGCGACCCCGTCGAAGCCGCCAAACGCTACAACGGCGAAGGCGCGGACGAATTGACCTTCCTCGACATCACCGCCTCATCCGACAACCGCGACACCATCCTGCACATCATCGAAGAGGTTGCCGGACAAGTCTTCATCCCGCTGACCGTCGGCGGCGGCGTACGCACCGTTGCCGACATCCGCCGCCTGCTCAATGCCGGCGCGGACAAAGTCAGCATCAACACCGCCGCCGTTACCCGTCCCGATTTAATTAACGAAGCCGCCGGATTTTTCGGTTCGCAAGCCATCGTCGCCGCCGTCGATGCCAAAGCCGCCAACCCCGAAAACACACGCTGGGAAATCTTTACCCACGGCGGGCGCAATCCGACCGGTTTGGATGCGGTGGAATGGGCGGTCGAAATGCAAAAACGCGGCGCGGGCGAAATCCTGCTCACCGGTATGGACAGGGACGGTACGAAACAGGGTTTCAACCTGCCGCTGACCCGCGCCGTTGCCGAAGCCGTCGACATTCCCGTCATCGCCTCCGGCGGGGTCGGCAATGTCCGGCACCTGATTGAAGGCATAACCGAAGGCAAAGCCGATGCCGTACTTGCCGCCGGCATTTTCCATTTCGGGGAAATCGCCATCCGCGAAGCCAAACGCGCTATGCGCGAAGCCGGCATCGAAGTGCGCCTCTGACCGCCCCGACTATGCCGTCTGAAAGGAAATATGGATAAAAACCTGCTTGAAGCCGTCAAATTTGACGAAAAAGGTTTGGTTTGCGCCATCGCCCAAGATGCCGAAACCAAACGTGTTTTAATGGTGGCGTGGATGAACGCCGAAGCCCTGCAAAAAACCGTCGAAACCGGCTTTGCCCACTATTACAGCCGTTCGCGCCAAAAACAATGGATGAAGGGCGAAGAGTCGGGACACACGCAAAAAGTCCGCGAACTGCGCCTCGACTGCGACGGCGACGCCATTGTGATGCTCATCGCCCAAAACGGCGGCATCGCCTGCCACACCGGGCGAGAAAGCTGCTTTTACAAAGTCTGGCGCGGCAGCGCGTGGGAAACCGCCGATGCCGTCCTGAAAGACGAAAAAGAGATTTACGGCAGCACGCACTGACCGCCTCCAACATTGAATTATCAGGCATTTTTTTGTACAATTTCGCCGTCTCAAACACTGTCCGGGCCGTCTGAAAAGCGGCCTGAACCTTTTTGCAAAGAAAACCATGTCCCAAGAAATCCTCGACCAAGTGCGCCGCCGCCGCACGTTTGCCATCATCTCCCACCCTGACGCGGGTAAAACCACGCTGACCGAAAAACTCTTGCTGTTTTCGGGCGCGATTCAGAGCGCGGGTACGGTAAAAGGCAAAAAAACCGGCAAATTCGCCACCTCCGACTGGATGGACATCGAGAAGCAGCGCGGCATTTCCGTGGCATCAAGCGTGATGCAGTTCGACTACAAAGACCATACCGTCAACCTCTTGGACACGCCGGGACACCAAGACTTCTCCGAAGACACCTACCGCGTTTTAACTGCCGTGGACAGTGCCTTGATGGTCATCGACGCGGCAAAAGGCGTGGAAGCGCAAACCATCAAGCTCTTAAACGTCTGCCGCCTGCGCGATACGCCGATTGTTACGTTCATGAACAAATACGACCGCGAAGTGCGCGATTCTCTGGAATTGCTGGACGAAGTGGAAAACATCCTGCAAATCCGCTGCGCGCCCGTCACATGGCCGATCGGTATGGGCAAAAACTTCAAGGGCGTGTACCACATCCTGAACGATGAAATCTATCTCTTCGACGCAGGCGGCGAACGTCTGCCGCACGAGTTCGACATCATCAAAGGGATCGACAATCCCGAACTGGAACAACGCTTTCCGCTGGAAATCCAGCAGCTGCGCGACGAAATCGAATTGGTGCAGGCGGCTTCCAACGAGTTCAATCTCGACGAATTTCTCGCCGGCGAACTCACGCCCGTGTTCTTCGGTTCGGCGATTAACAACTTCGGTATTCAGGAAATCCTCAATTCATTGATTAACTGGGCGCCTGCGCCGAAACCGCGCGACGCGACCGTTCGCATGGTCGAACCGGACGAGCCGAAATTCTCCGGATTTATCTTCAAAATCCAAGCCAATATGGACCCGAAACACCGCGACCGCATCGCCTTTTTGCGCGTCTGCTCCGGTAAATTCGAGCGCGGTATGAAGATGAAACACCTGCGCATCAACCGCGAAATCGCCGCCTCCAGCGTGGTTACATTCATGTCGCACGACCGCGAGCTGGTGGAAGAAGCCTACGCAGGCGACATCATCGGCATCCCGAACCACGGCAACATCCAAATTGGCGACAGCTTCTCCGAAGGCGAACAATTGGCGTTTACCGGCATCCCCTTCTTCGCGCCCGAACTGTTCCGCAGCGTACGCATCAAAAATCCGCTGAAAATCAAGCAACTGCAAAAAGGTTTACAACAGCTTGGCGAAGAAGGCGCGGTGCAGGTTTTCAAACCGATGAGCGGCGCGGATTTGATTTTGGGCGCGGTCGGCGTGTTGCAGTTTGAAGTCGTAACCTCGCGGCTCGCCAACGAATACGGTGTAGAAGCCGTGTTCGACAGCGCATCCATCTGGTCGGCGCGCTGGGTATCGTGCGACGACAAGAAAAAACTGGCGGAATTTGAAAAAGCCAATGCAGGCAATCTGTCGATAGACGCAGGCGGCAACCTCGCCTACCTCGCCCCCAACCGCGTGAATTTGGGACTCACGCAAGAACGTTGGCCGGACATCGTGTTCCACGAAACGCGCGAACATTCGGTCAAACTTTAGGCGATAAAATGCCGTCTGAACCCGAAAAAAGGTCTTCAGACGGCATTTTTGCCTGCAATTCAAACGCACCGATCAAAATCAAGGCGCATCGGATACCGTTATCGGGTGCGTCCCGTCCGCATGAATTTGGGGTTGACGCAAGAACGCCGACGGACATCGTGCTCCACGAAACGCGCGAACATTCGGTCAAACTCTAAAAAGCAATCGTCGATAAAATGCCGTCTGAACCCGAAAAAAGGTCTTCAGACGGCATTTTTGCCTGCCAATTCAAACGCAGACGGTCAAAATCAAGGCGCATCGGATACCGTTATCGGGTGCGTCCCGTCCGCGTGAATTTGGGGCTGACGCAAGAACGCCGGTGTGATTTCATATCCCGTACTGTTTCGACAGCTTCACATAATGCGCGGCAGAATATTTTAAAAAGGCTTTTTCCTCATCGGTCAGCAGACGAACCTGCCTCACGGGCGAACCGACATAAAGGTAGCCGCCCGCCAAGCGTTTGCGCGGCGGAACGAGGCTACCCGCGCCGATCATCACTTCGTCCTCAATCACGGCATCATCCAAAACGGTGCTGCCCATACCGACCAAGACGCGGTTGCCGATACGGCAGCCGTGCAGCATCACTTTGTGCCCCACGGTAACGTCTTCGCCGATGACGACGCACGCTTCGTCTATCATACAGCTTTCGTGGATTTCGGGCGTGCGGTTTTGGAAAGTTCGGATTGCGTTCATTTTTCCTCCTTCGGTAAGATATATATTGTTAAAGGATTTATTAAATATTCCCCCTGATTGCTTTTAAAATCCTGCCAGTAATATCGACTCCGAATAATGTGATTATCGGGAATATCAGCTTATATATCAATTTATTGGACTTTAACAGCATAAACCTTAAATGATACGCCCTTCTTTTTATATCAGCATCGCACGCTATATTTTTACTTGTCATGATAAAAAGCAAAATGAGATATTCGTAGGAAAGAAAAGAATAAAGATAACTTGATATATCCCTATCAAATTCCATTTCCGCATTTTTCTCCAAAATATATAATAATGACTTTATACTTTTTTCCGAAACAGTTCCCGTAATAGAATCTTTTCTTCCCTGCCGATAATAGTAATAACAACCGTCCAAATAAGAAAAAGTTGTTGCCGCATTAAATAACCTCATTGCCCATTCGATATCTTCAGAATAAATTCCCTTTTCAAAAAACAGTTTTTCTCTAATAATCAATTCTCTTTTTATAATCTTATTCCATGCCGAACCTGGAAATTTTCTAAATCGGCATAATCCTTTCAAAACTTCTACTTTGGATTGATTTAATATTTTGAGCTGTCCTAGATAACTAGGATAAACTCGATTTTACTAATTGTTTTAGGGGCTGTACTAGATTAGCCCTAAATTCCACACCAATCCCGCAGGATTTTAAGCTGTTGAGACGGTGTGCCGAAGTTAAATCGAAATTCGCATTCTTTCAAGAACAGTGGGAAAGATTTGCAATCGATTCCGTTGTATTTTCGCAAGACGCGTTTTGACTGATTCCAAAAATTCTCAATGCCGTTAATGTGGTTCTGACGGTCGGCAAACTCCTTGGAATGGTTGATGCGGTAATGGATAAAACCACTCACGTCCAACTTGTCGTAGCTGCTCAGACTATCGGTATAAACAATACTGTCCGGCATGATTTTCTTTTTGATGACAGGGAGTAACGTTTCAGACTTGGCATTATCTACGATAACGGTATAGACCCGTCCGTTGCGTTTCAGAATGCCGAAAACAACCACTTTTCCTGCCGCACCGCGACCACGTCTGCCTTTACGCCGTCCGCCGAAATAGCTTTCATCTGCTTCTACTTCGCCATCAAACATTTCTAAATGCGGACTATTTTGATAAATAAGTAATCGTAAACAATGAAAATAATAGGCTGCGGTATTTTTATTAACGCCTACTAACTCTGCTGCTGTTTTTGCAGTTACACCTGCGACAAATAGCTCAATGAGTTTATTTTGTTTATACTGGCTTAGACGACTTTTTCTCATAGGGATAATTCTAACTTAATTTGAATTTCCCTAGTTATCTAGGACAGCCCCTAATATTTTTTCAGACTGATAATCTTCGCCAAAATATGAAACACTTCCCTCATAATATTTAACTGCATTTAAAAAAACCACATCCGGCATATCACTATCATCTTTACCAAGAAAATCCAGCAAGACCTAACAATTAATAAAATCATCCGAATCAATAAATGCTATATATTTTCCATTTGAATTTTTTATTCTGGTATTTCTCGCCTCCGACAATCCTTGGTTATCCTGATATATATATTTGATGTTTTATCTATATATTTATAACATGAGACCTTTGCAAAATTCCCCAAAATCCCCTAAATTCCCACCAAGATATTTAGG
>NZ_JAGTUI010000022.1:0-33926 GCF_018224585.1 Neisseria sp. Marseille-Q1983 | reverse complement strand
TCCCAAATAAAGTCTGATTCTACCGCCCCGAAGGACAGATGTCCAAGTGGCGGGGGTTCAACCGAAAAGGAAACACGATGAAGAAAAACGCACCGAAATCGTTTGAAGAAGCCTTGTCACGCCTTGAATCGCTGACGCAGTCTATGCAGGGCGAAATGCCCTTGGAAGACGCGCTTGCCGCCTATCAGGAAGGCAACGAGCTGGTCAGGTACTGCCAAACCAAGCTGGCACAAGTCGAACAGAAATTACAGGTTTTGGATGCGGACGGGCCGAAGGAGTTGAACCTTGAATCCGACGAATGATTTGAAAGCGTGGCAACAGAGGGCGCAGGCGCAGACAGAGCTGCTGCTGGAACGCTTTTTGCCGTCTGAAAACGAAATCCCGCACACGCTGCACGAAGCGATGCGTTATGCGGCTTTGGACGGCGGCAAGCGTCTGCGGCCGATGCTGGTTCTGGCAGCTTCGGAATTAGGCGAAGCCGTGCATGAAGCAGTAGAACAGGCAATGGCGGCAATCGAAATGATCCATGCCTATTCGTTGGTTCACGACGATATGCCGGCGATGGACAACGACAGCCTGCGCCGGGGCAAACCGACCTGCCACATCAAATATGGCGAAGCCACCGCGCTACTGGTCGGCGACGCTTTGCAAACCCAAGCCTTCGATGTATTGGCGCGTCCGTCCGGCCTGCCTGCTTCGCGGCAGCTGGCAATGTTGTCAGTTTTGGCAAAAGCGGGCGGAAGCAGGGGTATGGCGGGCGGTCAGGCAATCGATTTGGCGAATGTCGGCAAACAAATGGTTCAAGCCGATTTGGAACAGATGCACAGCCTGAAAACGGGTGCGCTAATCCGTGCGGCGGTTTTATTGGGGGCGACGGCGTGTCCTGATCTGTCAGATGCGGAACTTTCCGTATTGGACGCTTACGCGGCAAAACTGGGGCTGGCGTTCCAAGTCATCGACGATGTGTTGGATTGTGAAGCGGACACGGCGACTTTGGGCAAGACGGCGGGCAAAGATGCCGACAACGACAAGCCGACTTATGTGAAACTGATGGGCTTGGAAGCGGCGCGCTCATACGCACACAAACTGGTTGCCGAAGCGGTCGCGCTGCTCGAACCCTTCGGCGACAAAGCCCTGCGCCTGCGGCAGTTGGCAGGATTTGCAGTCGCCCGCAAATATTAAAACCGGCGTATATCGCCGGCTGAAACGTGTCGGCACAGCGATGCCGGCCTGCACTTGAATGAAACAAATGCCGTCTGAAAGGATTTCAGACGGCATTTCTATGCCTGCCTATTCCCTGTTGCGCGTGTGCCAAAAATACCGCCACACGAAACAGGGAAACGCAAAAATCAGGTACAGGCAGACGACGGTGGCGTAGAACTCCCAACCCTGATTGTGTACCGCTCCCGCACGGGATTCGAGGATGTAGGCAAGAACGGCGGTCAGCGCGAAACCTGCCGCCAGCTCGATCAAGTGGTGTCCGAAATGTTTGCGCTTGAGCGCGGCCACGCCGAACAGTCTGGTCGTGAGGAAGGGGGCGTTGGCAAAGATGAGTGCCAAGACCAAAAGGATGTACATGGATGCGGTCATGGTGGGCTTTCTGTTTGGGCGTTGTCGGCGGCGATGCCGTCTGAACTGCATTGCGGAACGGCATATCTTAACAAGAACGGCAGCCTCTGACACGGCTGCCGTTGCGGCGGCTTACAGCGTGTTCTCCAACGCCTTGGCGCACCAGTCGATAACGGTTTGCGGCATGATGCCCCACAGGAGCAGCAAGAAGGCATTGACCGTCAGAACAAATTTGGCGGCATAGTTGCTGCCGACCGGCTGGTCATGATCAGGCACATCGAAGTAGATGACTTTGACCACGCGCAGGTAGTAGAACGCACCAATCAGCGACATGATGACGGCAAATACAGACAACCAAACATGGCCTTGTTTCAAGAGTGCCATAATCACGCCGAATTTGGCGTAAAAACCCATCAGCGGCGGAATGCCCGCCATAGAGAACATAACCAGCAGCATCAAAAAGGCAAGCCATACGCGGTGTTGGTTCAACCCTGCCAAATCGCTGATGTTTTCGCACTCGTTGTCCCCGTCCGACAACACCATCAACACTCCGAACCCTGCCGCCGCCATCAGCGCGTAGGTAATGGCGTAATACAGCCCCGCCGCAAAGCCGACCGCGCCCGCCATAAACGCCAGCAGGATAAACCCCATATGCGATACGGTGGAATAGGCGAGCATACGTTTGATATTGGTCTGCATGATGGCGGCAAGGTTGCCGACCAGCAGCGAGGCGGCGGCAAGCAGGGCAAACATCAGAGACCAGTCATGATGCACGGTTCCCAACCCGGTAACGAGGATGCGGAAAGCGAAAACGACGGCGGCGATTTTCGGGGCAGTGCCGACCAGGGCGGTAACAGAAGTGGGCGCGCCGTGATACACGTCGGGCACCCACATATGGAACGGCACCGCGCCGAGTTTGAACGCAACGGCGACGACGATAAACACCAGACCCAGTTTCAACAGCCATTCGTTTGCTTCTTCATTGAAGGAAGAGGCGAGCACGCCGGCAAATTCCAGCGAACCGGTTGCGCCGTAAACCATAGAAATACCGTAGAGTAGCAGACCGGATGCCAGCGCGCCCAGAACAAAATATTTCAAGGCGGCTTCGGCGGCAAAGCCGGAATCGCGGCGCAGGGCAATCAGGGCGTAAAGGGCAAGCGACAAGAGTTCCAAACCGATATAGGCAGTTAAAAAATGCCCCGCGCTCACCATCACGCTCATGCCCAAGAGGGCAAACAGCGACAGGGTGTAAAACTCGCCTTTGAAAATACCGCGCACTTGGTTGTAGGGCTTGGCATAAACAAACAGGGCAAACGTCAAGGCATATAAAACCATTTTTGCCAAACGCGACATACCGTCTGCAATATACATGCCGTTGAACGAAGACGTGCTGCCCTGTTCCCAAACGGCAAGCTGCACCACAGCCGTAACCGCCACCGTTGCCAACGCGCCGTAATGCGTCCAACGGCGTTTGTCATCACTGACCCACAAGTCTGCCAGCAACAATAACACCAGCAGCGACAGCAGCGCGACTTCGGGCAGTGCGGGCATCAAATTCAAATCAGACCAGTTCATTTACACACCTCAAATCTTGCTTTGTGCCACATGGGCAATCAAATCGTTTGCCGCCTGATGCACCACTTCGATAAATGCGTTCGGATACAGACCCATACCCAATACCACAACCGCCAAAATCGCCAGAATCGCAAATTCGCGGCAGTTGATGTCTTTCATTTCGGCAACGTGCGGATTGTGAATCGCGCCGAAAATCACGCGCTTGTACATCCACAGGGTATAAGACGCACCGTAAATCAGGGTCATGGCAGCCAACGCGCCTACCCAGAAATTTACTTTAACCGCGCCCATAATCACCATAAACTCGCCCACGAAGCCGGAAGTCGCAGGCAGACCGGCATTGGCCATACCGAACAACATCATAAACGCCGCAAACTTAGGCATTACATTGACCACGCCGCCATAATCGGCAATATTGCGGGTATGCAGGCGGTCGTACATCACACCGATACACATAAACATCGCGGCAGACACAAAACCGTGGGAAATCATTTGAATGATTGCGCCTTTCAATGCCCAATCATTCAATTGGCCGTTCACAAACAGGAACATACCCAAAGTGACAAAACCCATGTGGCTGATGGAAGAATACGCCACCAGTTTTTTCATATCGGTTTGCACCAGGGCCACCATACCGATATAAATCACGGCAATCAGGCTCAATACGATGATGACCGGCGCGAAATAGCGTGCCGCGTCCGGCACAATCGGCAGGATAAAGCGCAAGAAACCATACGCACCCAGTTTCAGCGTAATCGCCGCCAACACCATCGAACCGCCGGTCGGCGCTTCAACGTGGGCATCCGGCAGCCAAGTGTGTACGGGGAACATCGGCACTTTTACGGCAAACGACAGGAAGAACGCCGCAAACAAAAGCTGTTGCACGCCCAACGGAATCTGTTTGATGTTTTGGAAATCGACAATAGAGAAGCTGCCTGTTTGATAGTACAGGTAAACCATGGCAACCAGCATCAAAAGCGAACCCATCAGCGTATAGAGGAACAGCTTGACCGACGCATAGACGCGGCGCGGACCACCCCATACACCAATAATCAGGTACAACGGAATCAGCATACCCTCAAAGAACACATAAAACAGAATCGCATCCTGCGCGGCAAACGCGCCGTTAATCAAACCCGACATCATCAGGAAAGCGGCCATATACTGCGCCGGACGTTTCTGAATGACTTCCCAACCGGCCAATACCACCAACAGCGTAATAAATGCATTTAAGATGATAAAGAGCACTGAAATACCGTCCACGCCCAATGCATAGTTGATCTTCAGTAGCGGAATCCACTCGTGGAACTCGGTAAACTGATAGCCGCCGCTCAAACGGTCGAAACCGGCAAACAGGGGCAGCGTTACCAAGAAACCGGCAAGCGCACCCACGAAGGCAAGCACACGCGCCAGCGGCGCACGGCTGTCTTTACCGGCCGCCAAAACCAGCACGCCTGCGGCGATGGGTATCCATATTGCCAAGCTGAGTAGGTAGTTGGAAAACATAGTGGTTAACCTGTGGTTAAAATAAAAATATCGTTGTGCGGGTTGGTTTGTCAGACGGCGTTTTAAGAGGCCGTCTGAAGCCTCATCCTTATCTGAACAATCCCCAGAAGGTCATACCGAGCAAGACCAATACGCCGAACACCATAGCGGCGGCGTAGGTGTAGATAAAGCCGGTTTGGGCTTTACGCACTTGCGCGGCAACCGCGCCGACCAGTTTGGCAGAGCCGTTGACGATACCGTTGTCGATAATGGCGGTATCGCCGACTTTCCAGAAGAAGTTGCCCAACGCACGCGTGCCTTTGGCAAAGACGTTGAAATACAGGGCGTCGAGGTAGTATTTGTTTTCAAACAAAACGTAAATCGGACGGAATGTCTGTGCAATTTTCGCAGGCAGGTGCGGCAGTTTGACGTACAAAAGCCATGCGCTCAACACGCCTGCGATAGCAAGGTAGAGTACAGGCGAATGCAGGCTGTGCGACACCATTGCCAATGCGCCGTGGAACTCTTCCTTCATGATGTGCATGGTCGGATGCGCGTCGGCATTAACGAAAATCACATCTTTGAAGAAATCGCCGTAAAGCATAGGCCCGATGGCAACATAGCCGATGATGACGGACGGAATGGCAAGCAAAATCAAAGGCAGGGTAACAACCAGCGGGCTTTCGTGCGGATTGTCGTTTTTGCCCAAGCCGTGATGCTCTTCGCCATGATGATCAGGCAGGCTGCGCCATTTCTCTTCACCGTGGAACACCATAAAGTATTGGCGGAACGCATAGAATGCAGTGACAAAAACGCTGGCGAGGACGGCAAAATAGGCAAAGCCGCTGCCCGGCAGGGTGCTGTATTTGGCTGCTTCGATAATCGAATCTTTGGAGTAGAAGCCGGAGAAGAATGGTGTACCGATCAGCGACAAGTTACCGATCAACATGGTCAGCCAAGTAATCGGCATGTATTTTTTCAGGTTGCCCATATGGCGCATGTCTTGGTCGTGGTGCATACCGATAATCGCGCTGCCTGCCGCCAAGAACAGCAAGGCCTTAAAGAAGGCGTGGGTCATCACATGGAACATCGCCACGGAATAGGCAGACGCGCCCAAAGCCACGGTCATATAGCCCAGTTGCGACAAGGTAGAGTACGCAACCACACGTTTGATGTCGTTTTGAATCACGCCCAAGAAACCCATAAACAGGGCGGTAATCGCACCGATTACCATGATGACAGACAGCGCAGTGCTGCTCATCTCATAAATCGGCGACATGCGCGACACCATGAACAGACCCGCCGTAACCATCGTCGCGGCGTGAATCAATGCAGAAATCGGTGTCGGGCCTTCCATCGAATCGGGCAGCCAGACGTGCAGTGGGAATTGTGCCGATTTACCCATTGCACCGACAAACAACAGCAAACAGGTTACGGTAATCAAAGACCATTCCACACCGGGGAAAAGCTGGATGGTGGCATTTTGGACGTTGGGTAGATAGGCGAATACGTCCTGATAACGCAGGCTGCCGCCGAAATAGGCAAGCACCAAGCCGATACCGAGCAAAAAGCCAAAGTCGCCGACACGGTTGATCAAAAAGGCTTTCAGGTTGGCAAATGTTGCGCTTGGACGTTTGAAATAGAAACCGATCAAGAGATACGACACCAAGCCCACAGCCTCCCAGCCGAAGAAGAGCTGGATGAAGTTGTTGCTCATAATCAGCATCAACATGCTGAAAGTAAACAAAGAAATATAGCTGAAGAAGCGTTGGTAGCCGACTTTTTCATCGTGCATATAACCGATGGTATAGATATGTACCATCAACGACACGCCCGTTACCACGACCATCATCATCGCCGTCATCGTATCGACTAAGAAGCCGACGGAGAAATCCAAGCCGCCCATTGTCAACCAGGTATAGACGTTTTCGTCAAACTTGGCGCGGCTGCCGTCAATAAAGCCCCACAGCACATAAGCCGACAGCACGGCAGATACAGCGACACCGAGTATCGTCACAGTATGCGCACCGGCACGTCCGATTTTGTTGCCGAACAAACCCGCAATCAGCGAGCCTACCAAAGGCACAAGGGCAATGATGAGATATAAAGTCATGTCGTTCATTTGATTGAACCTAATCGATTTAAAAATTCACGTTCAAGGGAAGGGTTAAGCCACCCGAGAAAAAACCAACAGTAAGGGCAAAATAGCACCGGCAGCATAAATCAAGACCCAAACAGGCAGATTGTCGGTGAACCGTCGCAGCAGAAAAAAATAGGCCCATGCGTACAATCCGGAAATCGCGCCGCTAATGAGTGCGGCAAAAATTCCGCCCGCCAAGGAGAATAACGAAATCACAACAGCAAAAGCTGCCGCCCACATCCATGTGGCGGAACGGTCTGCGTAATACTCCTGCATTTTACCGAATATCAATAATATGATTACCGTAATCATGAACGTTTCCCTTCTGAGGTCGTCCGAAACCGTCCGAACCCGCTTTCAGACGGCATTCAACCTTTCTCATACCCTTCGTAATAATATGACTGCTCAATACCTTTAAAAATGATTTCACGGTTGTCCACATCGTCGGTCAGATTGTCCTTTAACAAAAAGCGCAGTTCTAAATCGTTGACGGGGCTGCGTTCCATCGCCTGCAAATACAAGGTTTTGCTTACATTTTGCCAGTTCACGACTTTTTTCAGGTTTTTTTTCAGCACCAAATCCAGCCAGATGCGGGTACTTCTGCCATTACCCTCCAAAAACGGATGGGCAATGTTCATTTCAACATATTTGGCGATGATTTCTTCAAAAGTCCGCTCGGGCATCTGCTCGATTTTAACCAAAGCCTCTTTTAAATACATGGCGTTGGCAAAACGAAAACCGCCTTTGGAAATGTTGTCTTCCCTGATTTGACCCGCAAAATCATATAAGCCGCCGAACAGGTAACGGTGAATCTGTTGCAGGCCCGCGGTGGTACCGACTTCGATACGGTCGATGTCGCCGCTTTCAAACAGGCGGCGGGCATTATGCAGGCTTTGTTCGTCTATGGATTTCATCGTTTTTCCTATCGGGTTTTCAGACGGCATCGGTGTCTTGTCAGGTCTCGACCCAACCTACCTTTACCCTTTCAACTCATCCAAATCGGCAACGTTGATTGTTTGTCGGTTGCGGTACACCAGCACCATAATCGCCAAACCGATGGCGGATTCGGCAGCAGCAACGGTCAATACGAAGAATACAAAAATTTGTCCGGCAGTATCGCCCAAATGTTGCGAGAAGGCGATAAAGTTGAAGTTCACCGCCAAGAGCATCAGCTCGATGGACATCAGCAAGACCAGCACGTTTTTGCGGTTCATAAAGATACCCATTGCGCTGATACCGAACAGGAGCGCACCCAATACCAGATAATGCGTCAAGGTAATCATGCTTTGCCCTCCCCTTCCGGCTTGAGGCCGTCTGAAACTTCGCTTTCTTCGGCAGATTCGACTTGCGGTTTGACCGCTTCCATTTTCACCAGACGCATACGGCCTTGATCGGCACGTACTTTAACTTGGTCGGCAGGATCCATGCGTTTCGGATTAGTGGTTTTACGGTGAACCAGTGCAATCGCCGCCACCATACCCAACAGCAGCAATACCGCCGCCAATTCAAACGGCAACAGGTAGTCGGTATAAATACGGCTGCCCAAATCGCGGATATTGTTGTAATCGGCGGGAATGTCTTTCATCAGACCAAATGCGGCAAGGTCGGTTTTCGGGTTGACCAAAATCAGAATCAGGGCAACTGCCAACAATGTGCCGACCACGCCGGCAACAGGCGCGTGCCGCCAGAAACCGGCGCGCATTTCTTCAATGTCGATGTTCAACATCATCACGACGAACAGGAACAACACCATCACGGCGCCGACGTAAACCACCACCAGCGTAACGCCCAAAAACTCAGCCTGCATCAGCATCCAAATCATCGCGCTCACGCAGAAAGTCAGCACCAGATGCAAAGCGGCGTGAACAGGGTTTTTGGCGGTAACGGTACGAACCGCACCGTACAAAACGATGGCGGCAAGGATATAGAACAGAATCGCGGAAAAAGTCATTCGTCTGCTCCTTAACGATACGGCGCGTCAGCGGCTTTGCGTTTGGCGATTTCGGGTTCGTATTTGTCGCCAATGGCCAAAAGAATCGGCTTGGTCATATGCAAGTCGCCTTTTTTCTCGCCGTGGTATTCAAAAATATGGGTTTCCACAATCGCATCGGTCGGGCAGGCCTCTTCGCAGAAACCGCAGAAGATGCACTTGGTCAGGTCGATGTCGTAACGCTTGGTGCGGCGGGTGCCGTCTTCGCGTTCTTCCGATTCGATGTTGATCGCCATTGCCGGACAAACCGCCTCGCACAATTTGCACGCGATGCAGCGTTCCTCGCCGTTCGGATAACGGCGTTGCGCGTGTAAACCGCGGAAACGCACGGATTGCGGCGTTTTCTCTTCGGGGAAATAAATCGTGTCTTTGCGGGCAAAAAAGTTTTTGAGCGTTACGCCCAAGCCTTTTACCAATTCGCCAAGCAGAAAGGTTTTTACTAAGTTAGCCATATTATGTTCCCTCAAAACAGGGATTTCGTTAGGTATTCAAAATCTCTTTGTTCAGACGGCCTCAAGATGCCGTCTGAAACTTATTTCCACAAATTCAGCGGTGAAATCATCCACACGCCCAAAATCACGATATAGGCGAAGCCGATCGGAATCAGCACTTTCCAGCCCAAACGCATGATTTGGTCGTAACGGTAGCGCGGGAAGGTGGCGCGTATCCACAGATACCAGTACAGCACTGCCGCCATTTTCACGAACATCCAGAATGCGGAAGGCGTGCCGATAATGCCCCAGCTTTGTGGGAACGGAGACAACCAGCCGCCGAGGAACATCAGCGATGTCAGCGCGGCAATCAGAATCATGAAAATATATTCGGCAAGGAAGAACAGCGCGAATGCGAAGCCGGAGTATTCAACGTGGTGACCGGCAACGATTTCAGACTCACCCTCTGCCACGTCAAACGGCGCGCGGTTGGTTTCGGCAACGGCGGAAATCAGATAGACGATAAAGATGGGGAAGAGCGGCAGCCAGTTCCAAGAGAACACGGAGCCGCCCGCGATGCCTTTTGCCTGCGCGGCAACGATGTCGGAGAAGTTCATGCTGCCCGATACCATCACGACGCACACCAGCGCGGCACTCATGGCGATTTCGTAGGAAATGCTTTGTGCGGAAGCACGCATTGCGCCCAAGAACGAATATTTGGAGTTGGAAGCCCAGCCCGCGATGATCACGCCGTAAACCGACAGCGAGGTAATCATCAGGATGTACAAAAGGCCGATATTGATGTTGGTCAGCACCCATTCTTCGTTGAACGGAATCACTGCCCATGCCGCAAAAGACGGAGCAAGCGACATAATCGGGCCGATGTAGAACAGGGCTTTGTTTGACAGCTTCGGACGGGTTACCTCTTTAAACAAGAGTTTGAACACGTCGGCAAACGGCTGAATCAGACCCCACGGGCCGGTTACGTTCGGGCCGACACGAAGCTGCATAAAGCCGATAACTTTACGTTCGAAATATGTCAGGTAGGCAACGGTCAGAATCAGCGGAATCAGGATAATCACGATTTTGACGATGACGGATACCACCAAGCCTACGGTAATACCCAAATCGCCCAGACCGAGCGTTGCGGCAAAGAGGTTTTGGAACCATTCTTGCATGATCAAGCTCCCGCCAGTTCAATAGTGTCCATCAACGCACCCAGCGCGGCATTTTCGGTATGCAGCGGCAGATGCACCACGTTTTCAGGCAAACCGGCATCGGCTTTGACGGCAACCGATACGCTCACGCCGTTTTGTTTGGCGACAGCGGTTTGTCCGTCTTGCAGGCCCAAGCGAGCCAATGTGTTCGGATTTACACGCGCAGCAGGCACGGCGGCATGGCTGGTCGCTTGCAACGGCGCGGAACGGCGCACGATAGAATCAGTGTGATAAATACCGACGCCGCCGACACGAACGAGGCGGTCTGATGCCGTCTGAACGCCCTCCCCTGTCCATGTGCTGCGGTTGTCCAGTTTGGACGGCAGACTTTCCGCATCCAGCGTATCTTTCAAAATTGCAGCGGTATCGTGGTATTCAAAACCTTTCAGGTCAAACAGGTTGCCCAATACGCGCAACACTTTCCACAACGGACGCGAATCGTCGAAGCCCTGAACGACACCGTGGAAGGATTGCAGACGGCCTTCCATATTGATGAAGCTGCCTGAGGTTTCGGTAAACGGTGCAATCGGCAACAACACGTCGCACACGTCCAGCAGCGTTTCGCTGACAAACGGCGTAAACGCCATCACGCTTTTCGCCTGTTTCAACGCGGCTACGGCTTTTGCACCGTCAACCGTATCGATTTCAGGCTCGACGTTGAGCAACAAGACTGCCTGTTTCGGCGCATTTACCATTTCGACAACGCTCTCGCCCGAGTTCACGCCCAAAACGTCAGCACCGACGCTGTTGGCAGCTTGCGGTAAAATGCCCAGCACTGCGCCGGTCGCGTCTGCCAGCTCTTGCGCGGCGGCATAAATGGCGGCGTAATCGGGATGGTTTTGCACTTCCGCGCCCAAAATCACTGCTGCTTTTTCAGCGTTTTTCAGGCTGGCGGTAACGGCGTGTTCCGCATTCGCAGACAGGTTTTTCAGACGGCCTGCCCACTCGTCGGGATGTGCGGCTTCTTGAGACAGAAGCGGCATAAACAATTCTTCTTTACTGCTGGCCAATACGCTCAATGCCATACGGTCTTTGGCGGCGCGGCGCAGGCGGGCAGTCAGGAGCGGCTGTTCTTTGCGCAAGTTCGCGCCGACTACCAATACGGCATCGTTGTCAGCCAAAGATTCAATGCTTTGTCCCAACCATTGCGCACCCTTAATGCCGTCTGAAAGACGTTTGTCTTGTTGGCGCAAACGGGTGGCAAAGTTTTTAACACCCAAGCCGTCGGCAAGTTTTTTGGCCAGATACAGCTCTTCAACCGTATTCATCGGGTTCACCCAAATGCCGACTTGGTTTTGGTTGCCGTCTTTGGCGATACATTCAATCGCGCTGCGGACATATTCCAACGCGGTTTTCCAATCCACGTCCATCCACTCGCCGCCCTGTTTGATTTTCGGGTTTTTCAGACGGCTTTCGTGATACAGGCCTTCGTAGGCGAAACGGTCGCGGTCGGACAGCCAGCACTCGTTGATGGCTTCGTTTTCCAACGGCAACACGCGGCGGACGGTATGGTCTTTGGTTTGTACAATCAGGTTGCTGCCCAAAGCATCATGGGCAGAAACGGATTTGCGGCGGTTCAATTCCCAAGTACGCGCGTTGAAGCGGAATGGTTTGCTGGTCAATGCGCCGACCGGGCACAAATCGATGACATTGCCTGACAGCTCGGTTTCCACTGCTTTGCCGATAAAAGGCATAATCTCGGAATGTTCGCCGCGGTTGGCCATGGCGATTTCTTGCACGCCGGCGATTTCTTCAGTGAAACGGACGCAACGGGTACAGTGGATACAACGGCTCATTTCCTCGGCGGAAACCAAAGGACCCATGTCCTTGCCGACGACGGAACGTTTTTCTTCGGTATAACGACTGGTGGTTTTGCCGTAGCCCATCGCCAAATCCTGCAACTGGCATTCGCCGCCTTGGTCGCAGGTCGGACAATCAAGCGGATGGTTGATGAGCAGGAACTCCATCACACCTTCTTGCGCCTCTCGGGCTTTTGCCGAATGCGTACGCACAATCATGCCGTCTGTAACCGGCGTGGCACAGGCAGGCAGCGGTTTGGGGGCTTTTTCCACGTCCACCAGACACATACGGCAGTTGGCGGCAATAGAGAGCTTTTTGTGGTAACAGAAATGCGGGATATAAGTACCGAGCTTGTGCGCGGCTTCAATCACCGTCGCGCCCTGCTCCACAGATACCTGTTTGCCGTCGATTTCGATTTGTAACATGGTTCGTTCCTAGTTACGGGTATTTGATAAATCATTCTTTTGGATGCCGTCTGAAAACTTAGCACCACTTATTCGGCTTCATCGGCCCGCCGTGTTCGATGTAATGCACAAACTCATCACGGAAATGCTTGGTAAAGCTGCGAACAGGGAAAACGGCGGCATCGGCAAGGGCGCAGATGGTGCGGCCTGCCATTTGGTTGCCGACGGAATCCAGCAAATCCAAATCTTCCATTTTGCCTTTGCCTTCTACGATGCGGTGGACGATGCGGTAGAGCCAGCCCGTACCTTCTCGGCAGGGGGTGCATTGGCCGCAAGACTCGTCGTAGTAGAAGTAGCTTAAACGTTCGAGGGCTTTCACCATGCACACGTCTTCGTCCATCACGATAATCGCGCCGGAACCGAGCATGGAGCCGGCTTTGGAAATCGAGTCGTAGTCCATATTGGTCTGCATCATGATATCGGCAGGCAATACGGGCGCGGACGAACCGCCGGGAATAACGGCTTTAAGTTTTTTACCGCCGCGCATACCGCCCGCCATTTTCAAGACTTCGGCAAACGGCGTGCCTAACGGCACTTCATAGTTGCCCGGACGTTCGACGTGACCAGAGATGCAGAACAATTTGGTACCGCCGGCATTCGGAATACCTTTATCGGCAAATGCCTGTCCGCCGTCACGGATAATGAATGGAACGGAGGAGAACGTTTCGGTATTGTTGATGGTAGTCGGTTTGCCGTACAGACCGAACGAAGCAGGGAATGGCGGTTTAAAGCGCGGCTGGCCTTTTTTGCCTTCCAACGATTCGAGCAATGCGGTTTCTTCGCCGCAAATATATGCGCCGTAGCCGTGGTGGGCGAAGAGTTCAAATTCAAAATCCGAACCCAAAATATTTTTACCCAAAAAGCCTGCGGCACGCGCCTGCTCCAAAGCGGCTTCAAAACGTTGGTAGCCTTCAAAAATTTCGCCGTGGATATAGTTGTAGCCGGCTTTCGCACCCATCGCGTAACCGGCGATAATCATGCCTTCAATCAGGGCATGAGGATTGAACATGATGATGTCGCGGTCTTTAAATGTACCCGGCTCGCCTTCGTCGGTGTTACAAACCACATATTTTTCGCCCGGGAAGGAACGGGGCATAAAGCTCCATTTCAAACCGGTCGGGAAGCCCGCACCGCCACGACCGCGCAAGCCGGAGGTTTTGACTTCGTCAATCACATCGGTTTGCGAGATGTTTTCGGACAGGATTTTACGCAGGGCGGTATAGCCGCCACGTTTGACGTATTCGTCCAATGTCCAGCAATCGGGATTGGCGGTATCCACTTGGTCAAAAATCACGCCTGATTGGTAAATAGCCATTTTTGGTGTGCCTGTTTGTTTTCGTATCGGTTGCGGCTGCCTGCCGTCTCAATGTTCCTGATGCCGTCTGAAACGGTTTGTCTGTTTTCAGACGGCATTTTCCTGTCTTCGTTTAATCTGAACCAAACCTGCGTTTGTTCTTCCCGTCATCAATCAAAATTACCATCCGCCGCATTTGTCTTCACACGGAATGCCGTCGCCATCGCCGTCCATCTTGGTATCGGAACAGTTCCTTACAAACCATTTGGCTTCTTCGCACGAAGTCATTTGTGAGCAATGTTGCCTGCCGTCGCAACGGTATGGACTGCTGTCGGGCTGCCGCCGTTTTATTTCGGGTAATACTTGCGTTTTAACCGGCGTATTTTCCTGTTTCGGAGTCAGCTTCTCTGACGCATATTGATACGCCTCATAGCCGATTACCGAAACAAGCAGCAAACCGACCGACAAAGACAGCACAACCCGAACAATCGAAGTGGGAGATTCCTCGTCTTTTCGATGTTTCTTGCGGTATCCGGGAGAAACTGCACGCTCCCGATTCAGATAGCATATCTGTTTTGCAGAAAATCTTCCCTTGCCATCTGAAACCACTTCAAAACCAACCGCCTCGTCAATCTCAGGACGCGGGTTTCTTGGGGAAAAGTCAGAAATATGGCAGAAGATTTCTTTGTTACCGCCATCTATCCGTATAAAACCATAACCTTTTTCGTCATCCCATTTGACAATTACCCCCCTCATCAACCACTCCTTTTTTATTGTTACTTTTTAAAATCACAATTTAGAATTTTGGAATAACCGTTTAAATTTGATTACAACCCCGGCTGCATCCGGATAATCTATTCTAATTCTGCTAATTTTTTCTCAATCGCCTCTTCGGTCATAAAGCTGCACATGCTGTGGTTGTTGACCAGCATAACCGGAGCGTCGCCGCACGCGCCCATGCACTCGCCTTCGACAAGGGTAAATTTGCCGTCGGGCGTGGTTTCGCCGTAGCCGATACCGAGTTTTTGTTTGAGGTATTCGCCGGTCGCCATACCGCCGCGCAGGGCGCAGGGCAGGTTGGTACAAACGGTCAGTTTGTATTTGCCGACAGGCTCAAGGTCGTACATATTGTAGAAAGTGGCGACTTCGTAGGCTTGTGCAGGCGAGATGCCGATGTAGTCGGCGACAAAAGCGATGGTTTCGGGGGCGAGCCAGCCTTTTTCGGTTTGGGCGATACGCAACGTGCCCATGATGGCGGAACGGCGTTGGTCGGCGGGATATTTCGCCAACTCTATGTCGATTTGTTTTAAGGATTCTGTGGATAACATCTTGTAATCCTAAATTAGGTTTTTTTGGAATTTCAGGCAGCCTGAAAACAAATTTAAACGGTTAAATCCACTCTTCGTTTTGTAAATGATTTCACTACGGCTTCATACCATTGTTTAATGGTTTGAGTAGTTTCCACATCATCACGTACGCAACGATTTAATGTACCACGAGCTTGTTTTAATATTTTCGGTTCAATCGCCCAATCTAATACGCGAACAGGACGACGGTTAACAATCCATGCAGTTTCCAGATTGGCATCATCGGTAACTTTATATGCCCCACCGGTAATTTGGACAAGCGCAATCAATTCTTGACCGCGTTTTAGCGCAACAATGTCATTAACCTGCATTTCATTGATAAATGCGGCAATTTGACCTTTTCCACCTTCCCATTGTCCCAAACCGATAATTTTTTTGTGTTCCAAAATCCAATCAATGTTCTCAGAGAACTCCATTTCATCGGTTGGATGCATCTGCATATGCCAAAATTTCATGCTTTTTATTCCTAATAATTTTTTCAGGCAGTCTGAAAAGTACAGGCTGCTTTTTTACAGCTTTATCTGTCTACTTCGCCAAACACAATATCCTGCGTGCCGATAATCGCCACCACATCAGCCAGCATATGGCCTTTTGCCATTTCGTCCATGCCTTGCAGGTGGGCGAAGCCGGGTGCGCGGATTTTCAGGCGGTAGGGTTTGTTCGCGCCGTCTGAAATGATGTAAACGCCGAACTCGCCTTTCGGGTGTTCGACAGCAGTGTAGGTCTCGCCCTCGGGAACGTGCATACCTTCGGTAAAGAGTTTGAAATGGTGAATCAGGTCTTCCATACCTGTTTTCATTTCGGTACGTTTGGGCGGAGCGAATTTGTGGTTTGCGGTGATGACCGGACCGGGATTGACACGCAACCACTCGGAACATTGTTTGATGATGCGTACGGATTGACGCATTTCTTCCATACGGCAGAGGTAGCGGTCGTAGCAGTCGCCGTTCACGCCGACAGGGATGTCGAAATCCATTTTGTCGTACACTTCGTAAGTCTGTTTCTTACGCACGTCCCATTCCACACCCGAACCGCGCAACATCACGCCGGTAAAGCCTTTTTGCATGGCGCGCTCGGGGGAGACGACGCCGATGCCGACGGTACGCTGTTTCCAGATGCGGTTATCGGTCAGGAGGGTTTCGAGTGTGTCGATATTTTTGGGGAAGCGTTCGCAGAAGGCATCGATAAAGTCGAGCATAGTACCTTCGCGGGATTCATTGAGCTGCTTCAATACTTTGGCGTTGCGGAATTTGCTGCTCTCGTATTTGGGCATGAAGTCGGGCAGGTCGCGGTAAACGCCGCCGGGACGGAAGTAGGCGGCGTGCATACGCGCGCCGGAAACGGCTTCGTACAAGTCCATCAGCTCTTCGCGGTCGCGGAAAGCGTAGAGGATGGCGGTCATCGCGCCGATGTCGAAGGCGTGCGAACCGATACCCATCAGATGATTGAGGATGCGCGTTACTTCGGCGAACATGACGCGGATGTATTGGGCGCGGATAGGCACATCGATACCGGCAAGTTTTTCTACTGCCAAACAATACGCCTGCTCGTTGACCATCATGGAAACGTAGTCCAGCCTGTCCATATAAGGCAGGGCTTGCAGGTAGGTTTTGGTTTCCGCCAGTTTTTCGGTGCCTCGGTGTAGGAGGCCGATATGCGGGTCAGCACGGACGATTTGTTCGCCGTCCAACTCCAAAATCATACGCAATACGCCGTGCGCCGCAGGGTGTTGCGGGCCGAAGTTGATGGTGTAGTTTCTTAATTTATTGGCCACCGTAGTTCTCCTCACGGACGATACGCGGCGTGATCTCGCGCGGCTCGATGGTAACAGGTTGGTAAATCACGCGTTTTTGCTCTTCGTCGTAACGCATTTCCACATAGCCAGAAATCGGGAAGTCTTTGCGGAACGGATGTCCGACGAAACCGTAATCGGTCAGGATGCGGCGCAAGTCCGGGTGGTTGTTGAACATGATGCCGTACATATCGAAGGCTTCGCGTTCGTACCAATCCGCGCTGTTGTAAATATCGACTACGGATTCGACTACGGGGAAGTCGTCGTCTGAAACCCAGACACGTACGCGGATACGTTGATTGTTTTTAACGGAAAGCAGCTGACTGACGACAGCAAAGCGTTTGCCCTGCCATGCTTCGTTTTTGTAAGTGCTGTAATCGACACCGCACAAATCGACCAAAAGCTCGAAATGCAGTTCTTCATGGTCGCGCAATGCGGTCATGACTGAAATATAGTGTTCGGACAGACACTCGACAGTAATCTCGCCCAAAGCTGAAATGACTTTGCTTGCCTGATCGCCAAGCACACCGACGACGGTCTCGTATAAGTTTTGAATGCTTGCCATATCGTCCTCTCCTTATTCGTCACGCGCGATGGTGGAAGTGCGCTTGATTTTTTGTTGGAGCTGAATCAGGCCGTAAATCAGGGCTTCCGCAGTCGGCGGACAACCCGGCACATAAACATCTACCGGCACGACGCGGTCGGCACCGCGCACAACGGAATAAGAATAGTGATAATAGCCGCCGCCGTTGGCACACGAGCCCATAGACAACACCCAGCGCGGCTCGGCGAGCTGGTCGTACACGCGGCGCAGGGCAGGCGCCATTTTGTTGGTCAGTGTACCTGCCACAATCATCAGGTCGGCCTGACGGGGAGACGGACGGAAAATAATGCCGAAGCGGTCAAGGTCATAACGCGCCATACCTGCGTGCATCATTTCTACGGCGCAGCAGGCCAAGCCGAAAGTAACCGGCCACAACGAACCGGTACGCATATAGTTCAACACCGTATCCGCGCTGGTGGTGATGAAACCTTTTTTCAAAACGCCTTCTATTCCCATTCCAGCGCACCTTTTTTCCATTCGTAAATAAAGCCTACCGTCAGAACGACGATAAACACCAGCATAGACCAGAAGCCGTACGCGCCCAAATCTTTGAACACAACTGCCCACGGCAACATGAACGCGACCTCCAAATCAAACAAGATAAAGAGGATGGCGACGAGGTAATAGCGCACGTCGAACTTCATCCTTGCGTTTTCAAAGGCTTCAAAACCGCATTCGTAAGGCGCGTCTTTTTCGGCGTAGTGGCGTTTCGGGCCTAAAATCGTGCCGAGCAGGATAAACAGCACGCCGGCCGCGAGGCCGACGAGGATAAAGACAAAGACGGGAAAGTAAGCGGACAACATGGTTACACCCAAATCCGTTAACAAAATTTCTACAATAATTTCGTATTTTAGCGAATTTCAAAAACCATTAAAAGGTAAATATCGGCAAAACGCCCAAAAAAACCCAATAAATACAATTATGTTATGATAACGATTCTTATTTGATTTCAAGAACGCCGGACCGTCTGTTTCGCGCCAATCCTATAAAAACAAAACGTTTCTATCTTTATTGCTGCCTTCGTACAGACCGGCACGGCACAAACCGCGCGACAAGCGTTCTGTTTTCATATTACCGTTTCACAAATATCACCCTACCATGCAAAAAAAATGCCGTCTGAAAACCTTTCAGACGGCATCGGTATAGTGGTTTAAATTTAAACCACTATATCCGGCGGAAAGCGTTATTGGAGGGATTGCAGGGCTTCCGAAACGCTTGCTTTGAGTTCTGCGCCGAAGCGTCTGCCCAAGATTCTGCCGAAATCGTCCTTCGGAGTGTAATCCACCACATCGGGGGCTTTGACCACGTCTCGCGCCACGCTGTAAATATTGCCGAGTCCGTCCACCAGCCCGACTTTCTGCGCATCCGCACCCGTGTACACGCGACCGCTGAACACGTCGGGATATTGTCGGAATTTGAGGCGGCCGCCCCGTCCGGTTTTGACGGCTTTGATGAATTCGCCGTGTATGCCGGTCAGCATTTCTTCCCAGATTTTCGACTGTTCGGGCGTTTCGGGCGAAAACGGATCGCCCATGCCTTTGTTGCTGCCCGCAATTTTAACCCTGCGTTTCACGCCGATTTTTTCCATTAATTCAGTAGCATCAAAACTGCTGCCGATAACGCCGATGCTGCCGACGATGCTGGACGGGTCGGCATAGATTTTGTCCGCCGCCGCCGCGATGTAGTAGCAGCCGGACGCGCACATATCCTCCGCCACGAGATAAACGGGGATGCCGGGATGTTGCGCCTTCAGACGGCGTATTTCTTCAAAAGCGGTGTTGGAGACGACGGGCGAACCGCCGGGGCTGTTGGCGCGGATGATGATGGCCTTTGCCTGCGGATTTTTGTAGGCGGCCTCCATACCGTCTTTGAGTTTTTTGACCTGGTCTTCTACGCCGTTGCCGATTTCGCCGTACAGGTTGACGACTGCGGTATGCGGCGTATTGCCCGCCAACTGCAATGCGGCTTCGTCTTTTCGGAAAATACCGGCAAGCAGGGCAACCAGAATCAGGGTACTGACAGCGCGCCAGATGTTTTTCCACATCCGCTCCCTGCGCCTGTCCCGATAGGCGGACAGCAGCACTTCACGCATGATGTCGCGTTCCCATAAGGTTTCCCCCGCATTTTTTGCTTCGGGTGCTTCGTTTTCTCTTCTGATTCGGTATTGCATGGTTTTCCTTAAATATCGTCCGATTTGGGCAAACGGTTTTCAGTTTACCCGATTTTTCAGCTCTGCTCCCAATCCGTCCAAGCTGTGCAATACTTCCGCCCATGCCGCGTCCAAAAGGTTGACGGCTTCTCCTTCGGCTTTGATGCCGAACTCAATGTGCGGTTTGACCTGCGTGCCGTCTGAATGCGTCCAACCGATGCTGGGCAGGCTGTACGAACGCACGCCGGGATAAGTTTGCTCGATATGCTCCATAAGCGGCGTAATGCGCGATTCGGGCTGCTCAAACACATACACGCTGCGGCTGCCGCGTTCGGTTTGGTTGACGCGGTCGGCATAATAAGTATTCAAAACCCATTCCGCCATCGGGTGCGCCATCACGGGAAAGCCCGGGAAAAAATAATGCTCGCGGATGGAAAATCCGGCGATGTTGTTAAACGGGTTGGGCACAAGCTCTGCGCCCTCGGGGAAATCCGCCATTTTCAGGCGTTGGGCGTGTTCCGGCGAATCAAGCGGCTCGCCGCGTTTCCGGGTTATGCCTTCGATAAACCCGGCGGCTTCAGGATGGCGGACGACGGGCAAATCCAAAGCAGCAGCCGCGGCTTGACGCGTGTGGTCGTCGGGCGTGGCGCCGATGCCGCCGGTAACAAACGTCGGTATGCCGTCTGAAAAGCTGCGGCGCAGTTGCCTGACCAGTAAATCGGGTTCGTCGGGTAGATATTGCACCTGATTGAGCTTCAGCCCTTTGGATTCGAGCAGGGATTTGAAAAAGGCGAAATGCTTGTCTTGACGGCTGCCGTGTAAGATTTCGTCGCCGATGATGATAAGGTTGAACAAATGCTGTCGGTCTTTCATAATCTTTCCTTCTGCCTAAAGGCTATTCATGATTTCCCATGATTACTGTTCCAATATTGCTTATTAGGTAAATCAAATGGGAAATATGTTGTTATTGTTGTTGCAAAAGATGGGCCGTATAAGGATAAAGTCATTGCAAGCTTTATACCAGATAATAATCAATTAAACCTAATTATGGGTAACTAAATGAAAATAATAGATTTTTTAAAAAATTGTGGTACTGACCAGTTTTCTATATTGTGTTATGGTATTTTTTTAAAAGAAGACAGAAATCATGAAAATATAAAGCAATGGGAATCTAGATCACGTTGCATTAAATCTG
The DNA here is from genome assembly GCF_018224585.1 of Neisseria sp. Marseille-Q1983. Lineage (NCBI taxonomy): Bacteria > Pseudomonadati > Pseudomonadota > Betaproteobacteria > Neisseriales > Neisseriaceae > Neisseria > Neisseria sp. Marseille-Q1983. The sequence continues at coordinate 12,854 of NZ_JAGTUI010000022.1, read as the reverse complement.
AAAAATATATTCTTGAAAATAATGAATGGAAATATGATATTTTTTTAACAGAATCTTATTTTTTATATTCCAAAAATATTGATTTATTTAATGTAATTAAAGATGAAATACTAAATATCAATCAGCTTAATCCAATAGCTATAATATGCATGTTTGATGGTGCTTTCTCAGATTTTAATTATCTGAAGAATATAGATATAATTCAACAAACTTATGCATTCTGGTCAAAAGATATTGGTTTGTATATTGCTGAAGATACAGATACCCTACAATCAAATGAATGGAGTGAAAAAATTATATATCTATATAACCATATAGATATATAACAAGCATAGCCAGCGTAGCCAGTCTGTCTGATAGCAAGCGTGGGTGCTCGCACTCACGCGTTCTCTTTTTCGCTGTTAATCCGCTTTCAGGCAGCCTTAAAACCACTTACACTTACCTTTTTTGTTTTACCCCCCCTCTAAACTATGCCCACCATCACAACCCTAAACATCATCTCCCCTAAACTCTACCCCAATGAACAATGGAACGAAAGCGAAGCACTCGGTGCCATCACTTGGCTATGGTATAGGTGCAACGGATAGGAGAGACTCATGTTTGTAATCGGCATTTTTACGTTTTTCATGTTCATTATCAGCCTTTTTGTGTATGCGTTTGTGCTGATTGTTCAGTATTTGATTATTCGCCGTAAAATTCATCAAGACAAACGTGCAGTCAATTTTCGCGCCAAATATGCTACGCTTTCCACATTTTTTATACAATGGGTTGTTCTGAGCGCATTCAGCTTCTTACCTGCAAACCGTATGATTTTTTCACTGGCAGTCTTTACGGATATTTTACTTGGTTTTTTGTGGTTGTTTTTTGTTGCAACCAATGCAGATGAAATGTGGAGGTTAACCGGGCAAAAAGGCTACTTGTTGTGGCCTTTGGCAGCTGCTTCGGTTTGGGCAGCATGCTTCATTGTATTCAGCTTCGGATAGCGTCTCAATAATTGCGGACAAATGCCGTCTGAAAACCTGAATGCTTTTTCAGACGGCATCAAACTAGATTATCTCATCTATTTATAAGATAATAAGTTCAAATCATGTGCAGAGCGGTTTGCCTCGTTCTGCTTTTATTTTTAGTCCGAAGGATTCCCCATGAGCCAAAACCATACTATTTTACAAAACCTCCCCGTCGGTCAAAAAGTCGGCATCGCCTTCTCCGGCGGTCTTGATACCTCTGCCGCGCTGTTGTGGATGAAACTCAAAGGCGCGCTGCCTTATGCCTACACTGCCAACCTCGGCCAGCCCGACGAAGACGACTACAACGCCATTCCCAAAAAAGCAATGGAATACGGTGCGGAAAACGCCCGCTTAATCGACTGCCGCGCGCAGTTGGCACACGAAGGCATCGCCGCCATCCAATGCGGCGCGTTCCACGTTTCCACCGGCGGCATCGCCTATTTCAACACCACGCCTCTGGGCCGCGCCGTAACCGGCACGATGCTTGTTTCCGCAATGAAAGAAGACGATGTGAATATTTGGGGCGACGGCAGCACCTACAAAGGCAACGACATTGAGCGTTTCTACCGCTACGGTTTGCTTACCAATCCCGCGCTGAAAATCTACAAACCCTGGCTCGACCAACAATTTATCGACGAACTCGGCGGTCGCCACGAAATGAGCGAATTTCTGATTGCCAACGGCTTCAACTACAAAATGTCGGTGGAAAAAGCCTACTCCACCGATTCCAATATGTTGGGTGCCACCCACGAAGCCAAAGACTTGGAATTTTTGAACTCGGGCATCAAAATCGTCAAACCCATTATGGGCGTTGCCTTCTGGGACGAAAACGTCGAAGTCAAACCCGAAGAAGTCAGCATACGCTTTGAAGAGGGCGTGCCCGTCGCACTAAACGGCAAAGAATACGCCGACCCCGTCGAACTCTTCCTCGAAGCCAACCGCATCGGCGGCCGTCACGGCTTAGGCATGAGCGACCAAATCGAAAACCGCATCATCGAAGCCAAATCACGCGGCATCTACGAAGCCCCGGGCATGGCATTGTTCCACATCGCCTACGAACGTTTGGTTACCGGCATCCACAACGAAGACACCATCGAACAATACCGCATCAACGGCCTGCGCCTCGGACGTTTGCTCTACCAAGGCCGCTGGTTCGACAGCCAAGCCCTGATGTTGCGCGAAACCGCCCAACGCTGGGTCGCCAAAGCCATTACCGGCGAAGTAACCCTCGAATTGCGTCGCGGCAACGACTACTCGATTCTGAACACCGAATCGCCCAACCTGACCTACCAACCCGAACGCCTGAGTATGGAAAAAGTCGAAGGTGCGGCGTTCACACCGCTCGACCGCATCGGACAGCTCACGATGCGCAACCTCGACATCACCGACACCCGCGCCAAACTGGGCATCTACTCGCAAAGTGGTTTGTTGTCGCTGGGCGAAGGTTCGGTATTGCCAAAGCTTGATAGCAGCAAGTAAACCCAAACTGTAACAAAAAAGGCTACTAGAAATTGCTGGTAGCCTTTTTTGTTAGGTCTGAGGTATGATTCGATTTATTTTAACTGCAGAGGATGGATGCGATGAAGAAATTATGTGCTTTATTGTTGTTAGCTATTTCTCTACCAGCACTAGCCTATGAATACCAGTATGGTGAATGGGTATCATTTACAGGAAAAATCCGGCCAATGCACGGCGGCTGGGCAGCTATTGTCCTTGACAAGCCAATAACCGTTGTACCACCACTTGGAGATAATGACGGTATAGACACTCCTGAAACAGGAGTAACGATGATGCAGCTCGTTATGTCGTCGTCTGAACATTTTCAGCAATATCGTCAATTTAAAGGTAAAAGGGCACGGGTACAATGTGAAACACTATTTCATAGCCATACCATACATCATGAAACACCTGTATTGTGTGATGTTTTTAGAATTTCTGCACCCAATAGACCTTAGAAAAAACAATGAACGCCGGAGGTTTAGAAAGCAAAATTTATGGGGCTGTTTGTCATCATCCTCGCCGCCCTGCTGGTATTCGGCCAGTATTTTTCCGAAAAGAAAATGAAAGACAACGGGTTTATCAACTGATGCGGATTTGAACCGGGCCCGCCGCCCCAAACATCATTATGCCGTCTGAACGCCCCCGCTTCAGACGGCATCAGCATCAATCCTGCTCTTTTTTGCCGGCAAACACTCCGAATCCGCCCTTTTCCGCATCTGTTGGGCGATAGCTGTATTTTCCCGCCACTTCCTCACCGGCCGGGCCGTAAAACCTTCCGGAAACATCCCCGCCGCCATTTTCCGTCCAAGTCCCCTTAAAGCCGTTTCCATCGATGGCGGCTTTGAATTTTTGCGTACCCATATGCAAACCATCGCCGCTGTCGATAATGCCGTCCACAGACTTGCTGCCGAAATCGACTTTTGCGGCAAACCTGCCTCTGGACGGGGACGGACGGCCGTTTTCCGTATGAAAATGCAGCACTTCGCCGTTGTACACTGCCGTGCCCGCGAGCATTTCGCCTTTTGAAGGTTCGCCTTGAACACGGAGGGCATACGATCCGCCGGGCAATTTTTCCGCCCCGTAAGTCAGATACCGGTAATTCCCTTCGGGCGCGAAGATATTGCCGGAATGCCCCGTCAGGCTGACCGCTTCCCCATCGACAATCAGCGTATCCGCCTGATTGACGGGAATCAGCGGCATCTCGGCCGGAAGCGACCGCCTCGACCGTGCAGAACGCCTAAATCGCGCAAATGAAGTGGGTTTAGGTTTATAAAAGATAATATATTGATTGATTCCCTTCATCTGCACACTATCGGCAACCAAACCGACAAATTTATCATTCTTCCCGTCATTCTTCCCATCTTTCTTGTAATTACTTATTTTGTCTGCATCACTTAATTTTTCAAATTCTGATTTTAGCTGTACTTCTTCATCCAAGAAATTATTGCCACTACAAGAATCGCCTTTACAGTGGGTCAACGTTATATTTTGCGACGGCCCGTCAATCACAACAGAATTGCCCACGTTCGTCCTTCCAAAATCACCACCGCTATTCGTGGCGCTAGGATTGGTTGAAGAGGCAGGATTTTGAGAACCGGCGGTTTGATTGTTTTCGGCTTGATTTGTACCTTGGGCAGCCGTATTGCCGGCATTTTCCCCGCCTGCCGACGGATCGTCACCCTGCATTCCGTCCGCCGCATTTGCCACATCCGGTTGGTTTTCCGGTTGTGCCGATTCCCCGGAATCCGGTGCTTGGTTTTCCATATCTACGGTTGGCATATTCGGTACCGGGGTGTGATTCGGTGTCAAACTATCTGTATCGGCGGAATTTTGCGGCATATCATTTTGCGGTCCCTCGTCTTCATTTTTGGGTTTGTCCGTTGTTGCCGCACCGCCATTGCCTGTATTTTCTGCCGAAACTGCCGCCATATCTTGGCTGCCTTGTGCGGATGGCGCGCCCTGTCCTTGAGAACCTGCCTGTGGCTCATCTTCCTTTGCCTCTGTCTCTTTTTCAGCAACAACAGGAGCGGCCGGTTTTGACGGCGTGTCCGCCGACTTAACATCGGGCGATCCGCCACCGCCGCCACCGCAGGCTGAAAGGGCAAAAATACAAGCCATTGCAATCACACTGCGTTTAAACATCATCATCTCCTTCGTATTCAATAAAGCAAAGCCGGCATTGTTTCCGCCATATGCCCATAAAATTGTAAAAATATGCCGTCTGAACGCCAAACGGGCTTCAGACGGCATAGCTTGGTTTATTCCGCCCGGTTTCTCTGTCGGCCCAAATCGGCGGCAGCGGTAAACAAAACGTCGGTTGAAGAATTCAACGCCGTTTCCGCCGAATCCTGAATCACGCCGATGATGAAGCCGACGGCAACCACCTGCATAGCGACATCGTTGCTGATGCCGAACAGGCTGCACGCCAGCGGAATCAGCAGCAGCGAACCGCCTGCCACGCCGGACGCGCCGCACGCGCTGACCGTCGCCACCAGGCTCAACAGCAGCGCGGTGGCAAAATCAACCTGTATGCCTTGGGTGTGCGCCGCCGCCATAGCCAAAACGGTAATCGTAATCGCCGCGCCGCCCATATTGACGGTCGCCCCCAACGGGATGGAAATCGAATAAGTGTCTTCGTGCAGCCCCAGTTTTTTCGCCAAAGCCATATTCACGGGGATATTGGCGGCGGAAGAACGGGTAAAGAAGGCATACACGCCGCTTTCGCGCAGGCAGGTAAACACCAGCGGATAAGGGTTGCGGCGGATTTTCCACCACACGATGGCGGGATTGACCGCCAGCGCGATAAACGCCATACAGCCCAACAGCACCGCAAGCAGCTTCGCGTAACCCGCCAGCGCGCCGAAACCCGTCTCCGCGATTGTGGATGACACCAGCCCGAAAATGCCCAAAGGGGCAAAACGGATAATCCATTTCACGACGGTGGAAACCGCTTCCGCCAAATCGGCAACGACCTGCCGCGTAACGTCCGAACCGTGATTCCGCAACGCCGCGCCCAAAACCAAAGCCCAAGCCAAAATGCCGATATAGTTGGCATTGGCAATCGCGTTAATCGGGTTGGCGACCAGGTTCATCAGCAGCGATTTCAATACTTCCACAATGCCGGAAGGCGGAGCGGCGGACACATCGCCCGCGCCCGCCAAAACAATGTGCGTCGGGAAAACCATACCGGCGATGACGGCGGTCAGGGCTGCGGAAAACGTACCGATGAGGTAGAGGACGATAATCGGCCTGATATGCGCCTTGTTGCCTTTTTGGTGCTGCGCGATTGTGGCTGCCACCAAAATAAATACCAAAACCGGCGCGACCGCTTTGAGCGCGCCGACAAACAGGCTGCCGAACAAGCCTGCCGCCAAGCCCAGTTGCGGTGAAACCGAACCGATTACGATGCCCAACGCCAAACCGGCGGCAATCTGCCTGACCAGGCTGACGCGGCCGATCGCATGAAATAAGGATTTGCCGAACGCCATAATTCTTCCTTATGTTGTGATATGTTAAAAAATGTTGTATTTTAAAAGAAAACTCATTCTCTGTGTTTTTTTTATTTTTCGGCTGTGTTTTAAGGTTGCGTTGATTTGCCCTATGCAGTGCCGGACAGGCTTTGCTTTATCATTCGGCGCGACGGTTTAATTTATTGAACGAGAATAAATTTATTTAATCCTGCCTATTTTTCGACACTATTCCGAAACGCAGCCTGTTTTCCATATGCGGATTGGAAACAAAATACCTTAAAACAAGCAGATACATTTCCGGCGGGCCGCAACCTCCGAAATACCGGCGGCAGTATGCCGTCTGAAGCGTCCCGCCCCGTCCGAACAACACAAAAACAGCCGTTCGAAACCCCGTCCGAACAGTGTTAGAATCGAAAACCGCCACACCGATGCACGACACCCGTACCATGATGATCAAACCGACCGCCCTGCTCCTGCCGGCTTTATTTTTCTTTCCGCACGCATACGCGCCTGCCGCCGACCTTTCCGAAAACAAGGCGGCGGGTTTCGCATTGTTCAAAAACAAAAGCCCCGACACCGAATCAGTCAAATTAAAACCCAAATTTCCCGTCCGCATCGACACGCAGGACAGTGAAATCAAAGATATGGTCGAAGAACACCTGCCGCTCATCACGCAGCAGCAGGAAGAAGTATTGGACAAGGAACAGACGGGCTTCCTCGCCGAAGAAGCGCCGGACAACGTTAAAACGATGCTCCGCAGCAAAGGCTATTTCAGCAGCAAAGTCAGCCTGACGGAAAAAGACGGAGCTTATACGGTGCACATCACACCGGGCCCGCGCACCAAAATCGCCAACGTCGGCGTCGCCATCCTCGGCGACATCCTTTCAGACGGCAACCTCGCCGAATACTACCGCAACGCGCTGGAAAACTGGCAGCAGCCGGTAGGCAGCGATTTCGATCAGGACAGTTGGGAAAACAGCAAAACTTCCGTCCTCGGCGCGGTAACGCGCAAAGGCTACCCGCTTGCCAAGCTCGGCAACACCCGGGCGGTCGTCAACCCCGATACCGCCACCGCCGATTTGAACGTCGTCGTGGACAGCGGCCGCCCCATCGCCTTCGGCGACTTTGAAATCACCGGCACACAGCGTTACCCCGAACAAATCGTCTCCGGTCTGGCGCACTTCCAACCGGGCACGCCCTACGACCTCGACCTGCTGCTCGACTTCCAACAGGCGCTCGAACAAAACGGGCATTATTCCGGCGCGTCCGTACAAGCCGACTTCGACCGCCTCCAAGGCGACCGCGTCCCCGTCAAAGTCAGCGTAACCGAGGTCAAACGCCACAAACTCGAAACCGGCATCAGCCTCGATTCGGAATACGGTTTGGGCGGCAAAATCGCCTACGACTATTACAACCTCTTCAACAAAGGCTATATCGGTTCGGTTGTCTGGGATATGGACAAATACGAAACCACGCTTGCCGCCGGCATCAGCCAACCCCGCAACTACAGGGGCAACTACTGGACAAGCAACGTCTCCTACAACCGTTCGACCACCCAAAACCTCGAAAAACGCGCCTTCTCCGGCGGCATCTGGTATGTGCGCGACCGCGCGGGCATTGATGCCAGGCTGGGGGCGGAGTTTCTCGCAGAAGGCCGGAAAATCCCCGGCTCGGATGTCGATTTGGGCAACAGCCACGCCACGATGCTGACCGCCTCTTGGAAACGCCAGCTGCTCAACAACGTGCTGCATCCCGAAAACGGCCATTACCTCGACGGCAAAATCGGTACGACTTTGGGCACATTCCTGTCCTCCACCGCGCTGATCCGCACCTCTGCCCGCGCAGGTTATTTCTTCACGCCCGAAAACAAAAAACTCGGCACGTTCATCATACGCGGACAAGCGGGTTACACCGTTGCCCGCGACAATGCCGACGTTCCTTCGGGGCTGATGTTCCGCAGCGGCGGCGCGTCTTCCGTGCGCGGTTACGAACTCGACAGCATCGGGCTTGCCGGCCCGAACGGATCGGTCCTGCCCGAACGCGCCCTCTTGGTGGGCAGCCTGGAATACCAACTGCCGTTTACGCGCACCCTTTCCGGCGCGGTGTTCCACGATATGGGCGACGCCGCCGCCAATTTCAAACGTATGAAGCTGAAACACGGTTCGGGACTGGGCGTGCGCTGGTTCAGCCCGCTCGCGCCGTTTTCCTTCGACATCGCCTACGGGCACAGCGATAAGAAAATCCGCTGGCACATCAGCTTGGGAACGCGCTTCTAAACCGATACGGCCGCTTCAGACGGCATTGCAGCAAACCATTTTGAAACAGACATTATGACCGATACCGCACCGACAGATACCGATCCGACCGAAAACGGCACGCGCAAAATGCCGTCTGAACACCGCCCCGCCCCGCCGGCAAAAAAACGCCGCCCGCTGCTGAAGCTGTCGGCGGCACTGCTGTCTGTCCTGATTTTGGCAGTATGTTTCCTCGGCTGGCTCGCCGGCACGGAAGCGGGTTTGCGCTTCGGGCTGTACCAAATCCCGTCTTGGTTCGGCGTAAACATTTCCTCCCAAAACCTCAAAGGCACGCTGCTCGACGGCTTCGACGGCGACAACTGGTCGATAGAAACCGAGGGGGCAGACCTTAAAATCAGCCGCTTCCGCTTCGCGTGGAAACCGTCCGAACTGATGCGCCGCAGCCTGCACATCACCGAAATTTCCGCCGGCGACATCGCCATCGTTACCAAACCGACTCCGCCTAAAGAAGAACGCCCTCCGCTCAGCCTTCCCGACAGCATAGACCTGCCTGCCGCCGTCTATCTCGACCGCTTCGAGACGGGCAAAATCAGCGTCGGCAAAGCCTTTGACAAACAAACCGTCTATCTCGAACGGCTCAACGCGGCATACCGTTACGACCGCAAAGGACACCGCCTCGACCTGAAGGCCGCCGACACGCCGTGGAGCAGTTCGTCGGGGGCTGCCTCGGTCGGCTTGAAAAAACCGTTTGTCCTCGATACCGCCATTTACACCAAAGGCGGACTCAAAGGCGAAACCATACACAGTACGGCGCGGCTGAGCGGCAGCCTGAAGGATGTGCGCGCCAAACTGACGATCGACGGCGGCAATATCCGCCTCTCGGGAAAATCCATCATCCACCCGTTTGCCGAATCATTGGATAAAACATTGGAAGAAGTGCTGGTCAAAGGATTCAACATCAATCCGTCCGCCTTCGTGCCTTCCCTGCCCGATGCCGGACTGAATTTCGACCTGACCGCCATCCCGTCGTTTTCAGACGGCATCGCGCTGGAAGGCTCGCTCGATTTGGAAAACACCAAAGCCGGCTTTGTCGACCGCAACGGCATCCCCGTCCGTCAGGTTTTGGGCGGCTTTGTCATCCGGCAGGACGGCACGGTGCATATCGGCAATACGTCCGCCGCCCTGCTCGGACGGGGCGGCATCAGGCTGTCGGGCAAAATCGACACCGAAAAAGACATCCTCGATTTAAATATAGGCATCAACTCCGTCGGCGCAGAAGACGTGCTGCAAACCGCGTTCAAAGGCAGGTTGGACGGCAGCATCGGCATCAAAGGCCCAACCGCCTCGCCCAAAATCTCTTGGCAACTCGACACCGGTACGGCACGCACGGACGGCAGCCTCGCCATTGCAAGCGACCCCGCAAACGGACAGCGGAAACTGGTATTCGACACCGTCAACATCGCCGCCGGGCAAGGCAGCCTGACCGCGCAAGGCTATCTCGAGCTGTTTAAAGACCGCCTGCTCAAGCTGGACATCCGTTCCCGCGCATTCGACCCTTCGCGCATCGATCCGCAACTTCCGGCAGGCAATATCAACGGCTCAATAAACCTTGCCGGCGAACTGGCAAAAGAGAAATTCACAGGCAAAATGCGGTTTTTACCCGGCACGTTCAACGGCGTACCGATTGCCGGCAGTGCCGACATTGTTTACGAGTCCCGCCACCTTCCGCGCGCCGCCGTCGATTTGCGGCTGGGGCGGAACATCGTCAAAACAGACGGCGGCTTCGGCAAAAAAGGCGACCGGCTTAACCTCAATATCACCGCACCCGATTTATCCCGTTTCGGTTTCGGACTCGCGGGGTCTTTAAATGTACGCGGACACCTTTCCGGCGATTTGGACGGCGGCATCCGAACCTTTGAAACCGACCTTTCCGGCGCGGCGCGCAACCTGCACATCGGCAAGGTGGCAGACATCCGTTCGCTCGATTTCACGCTCAAAGGTTCGCCCGACACAAGCCGCCCGATACGCGCCGACATCAAAGGCAGCCGCCTTTCGCTGTCGGGCGGGGCGGCGGTTGTCGATACCGCCGGCCTGATGCTGGACGGCACGGGCGCGCAGCACCGCATCCGCACACACGCCGCCATGACGCTGGACGGCAAACCGTTCAAATTCGATTTGGACGCTTCAGGCGGCATCAACAGGGAACTTACCCTATGGAAAGGCAGCATCGGCATCCTCGATATCGGCGGCGCGTTCAACCTCAAGCTGCAAAACCGTATGACGCTCGAAGCCGGTGCGGAACGCGTGGCGGCAAGTGCGGCAAATTGGCAGGCAATGGGCGGCAGCCTCAACCTGCAACACTTTTCTTGGGATAAAAAAACCGGCATATCGGCAAAAGGCGGCGCACACGGTCTGCATATCGCCGAGTTGCACAATTTCTTCAAACCGCCCTTCGAACACAATCTGGTTTTAAACGGCGACTGGGATGTCGCCTACGGGCGCAACGCGCGCGGCTACCTCAATATCAGCCGACAAAGCGGCGATGCCGTATTGCCCGGCGGGCAGGCTTTGGGTTTGAACGCATTTTCCCTGAAAACGCGCTTTCAAAACGACCGCATCGGAATCCTGCTTGACGGCGGTGCGCGTTTCGGACGGATTAACGCCGATTTGGGCATCGGCAACGCCTTCGGCGGCAATATGGCAAACGCACCGCTCGGCGGCAGGATTACCGCCTCCCTTCCCGACTTGGGCGCATTGAAGCCCTTTCTGCCCGCCGCCGCGCAAAACATTACCGGCAGCCTGAACACCGACGCGCATATCGGCGGACGGGTCGGCTCTCCGTCCGTCAACGCCGCTGTCAACGGTAGCAGCAACTACGGGAAAATCAACGGCAACATCACCGTCGGGCAAAGCCGCTCCTTCGATACCGCGCCTTTGGGCGGCAGGCTCAACCTGACCGTTGCCGATGCCGAAGCATTCCGCAACTTCCTGCCCGTCGGACAAACCGTCAAAGGCAGCCTGAATGCCGCCGTAACCCTCGGTGGCAGCATCGCCGATCCGCACTTGGGCGGCAGCATCAACGGCGACAAACTCTATTACCGCAACCAAACCCAAGGCATCATCTTGGACAACGGCTCGCTGCGTTCGCATATCGCGGGCAGGAAATGGGTAATCGACAGCCTGAAATTCCGGCACGAAGGAACGGCGGAACTCTCCGGCACGGTCGGTATGGAAAACAGCGGGCCCGATGTCGATATCGGCGCGGTGTTCGACAAATACCGCATCCTGTCCCGCCCCAACCGCCGCCTGACGGTTTCCGGCAACACTCGCCTGCGCTATTCGCCGCAAAAAGGCATATCCGTTACCGGGATGATTAAAACGGATCAGGGGCTGTTCGGTTCGCAAAAATCCTCGATGCCGTCCGTCGGCGACGATGTCGTCGTATTGGGCGAAGTCAAAAAAGAGGCGGCGGCACCACTCCCCGTCAATATGAACCTGATTTTAGACCTCAATGACAGCATCCGCTTCGCCGGCTACGGCGCGGATGTTACCATAGGCGGCAAACTGACCCTGACCGCGCAACCGGGCGGAAACGTGCGGGGCGTGGGCACGGTCCGTGTCATCAAAGGGCGTTACAAGGCATACGGGCAGGATTTGGACATTACCAAAGGCACGGTCTCCTTTGTCGGCCCGCTCAACGACCCCAACCTCAATATCCGCGCCGAACGCCGCCTTTCCCCCGTCGGTGCGGGCGTGGAAATATTGGGCAGCCTCAACAGCCCGCGCATTACACTGACGGCAAACGAACCGATGAGTGAAAAAGACAAGCTCTCTTGGCTCATCCTCAACCGCGCCGGCAGCGGCAGCAGCGGCGACAATGCTGCCCTGTCCGCAGCCGCAGGCGCGCTGCTTGCCGGACAAATCAACGACCGCATCGGGCTGGTGGATGATTTGGGCTTTACCAGCAAGCGCAGCCGCAACGCGCAAACCGGCGAACTCAACCCCGCCGAACAGGTGCTGACCGTCGGCAAACAACTGACCGGCAAACTCTACATCGGCTACGAATACGGCATCTCCAGCGCGGAACAGTCCGTCAAACTGATTTACCGGCTGACCCGCGCTATACAGGCGGTTGCCCGTATCGGCAGCCTTTCGTCGGGCGGCGAGCTGACATACACCATACGTTTCGACCGCCTCTTCAGTTCGGACAAAAAAGACATCGCCGGAAACGGCAAAGGGAAATAAACGGTTTTCAGACGGCATAGCACTCTCCGCCGCCATGCCATCTGAAAGGCGCGCCGCCAAACCGGACATTTGAAAACCTGCTTTTCCGCCGCCGTCCGCCGCCGTCCGCCTGCAAGGGAACAGAATCGATATGTTCAAAAACCTGATACAGGCTTCCGATATGCCTTTATAAAAGGCTGATGCGCCCCACCGCTTCCAAACCGGCAAAAACGCGGAATACAACAATCTGTTTTTAAAATTCCACAATAAAAACAATAGAATATTGCATTTCCCACCGATATAAAAAACCCTTCGCACGGCTGTTGGAAGGGATGGTTAAGAAAAATATAGTGGATTAACAAAAATCAGGACAAGGCGACGAAGCCGCAGACAGTACA